>JACORX010000354.1 GCA_016179165.1 Candidatus Rokuibacteriota bacterium
CTACCTCGAGCGGCACCGGTACGCGAACGCCGAGACCACCGATCTCTGGAAAGCGCTCGGGGACGCGGCGCGCCAGCCCATCCCGGCGGTGATGGACGGCTGGATCTTCAAGCCGGGGTACCCGCTCATCACCGTCGAGCCCGACGGCACGGGGCTCAAGCTCTCGCAGCGACGCTTCAGCTACCTGGGCGGGGAGGCCGACACCGGGCAGCGCTGGCGCATCCCGGTCGTGCTCCGCGCCTCCGTCAAGCACGGCTACGTCGAGCGGCGGCTGCTGCTCGACGGCGACACGGCGGCCGTCGTGCTGCCGGCCAAGGCCGACTGGGTCGTGGGCAACTCCGGCGGCACCGGCTTCTACCGCGTGCGCTACGCTTCCACGCTGCTCAAGAAGCTGGCCGGCGCCGTCGCCAAGATCGCGCCCATCGAGCGGTTCAACCTCCTGAGCGACAGCTTCGCGCTGGCCCAGGCGGGGCTCATGCCCGCCACGGAGTTCCTCGACCTCACGGCCCGCTTCACGGCCGAAACCGACCGCAACGTCTGGACCGCGTTGACCGCCTCTCTCGCCTACGTCAACCGCGTGATTGCGGACGACCAGCGCGGGGCGCTCGAGGCGCTCGTGCGGCATCGTGTGGCGGAGGCCGCGGCTCTCATCGGCTGGGAGCCGCAGGAGGACGAGACCGAGCTGGACAGGCAGCTGCGCGGGGATCTCCTGCGCGCGCTCGGCACGCTCGGGAACGACAAGGTGGTGCAGGCGCGCGCGCGCGTCGCCTACGCCCGCTACCGCGAGGACGAAGGATCCGTGGACGCCAACGTGCTGCCGGCCGTCATCG
The DNA here is from genome assembly GCA_016179165.1 of Candidatus Rokuibacteriota bacterium. Lineage (GTDB taxonomy): Bacteria > Methylomirabilota > Methylomirabilia > Rokubacteriales > CSP1-6 > AR37. The sequence continues at coordinate 831 of JACORX010000354.1, forward strand.
CCGTTCTGGCCGCATCGGGCGGGGAGGGCGAGTATGCGGAATTCCTCGACCGCTTCAAGCGCGCCCGCACGCCGCAGGAAGAGCAGCGGTACCACTACGCGCTGGCCGGCTTCCGCCAGCCGGAGCTCTTGGGCCGGACGCTCGAGATGACCGTGAACGGCGAGGTGCGGAGCCAGGATGCGCCCTTCCTGATCCGGGCGCTGCTGACGAGCGTCGACGCGCGCGGCCTGGCGTGGGATTTCGTCAAGGGGCACTGGGAGTGCATGGCCCGGCAGTATCCGGAGAGCGCCTACCGGCGCATGTACGAGGGTCTGCCCGCGCTGGTGAGTCCCGCGTGGGAGCAGGACGTGCGCGCGTTCTTCGCCGACAACACGATCGATCTCGGCGGCCGGACGCTCCAGCAGTATCTCGAGCAGCTCCGCGTGGCGGTGGCCTTCCAGCAGCGCGAGGCCGAGCCGCTGGCGGCGTACCTCTCCCGGCAGAAGCCGCGCTAGCGTCCATGGCCGCGGCGACCGCCACGATCCTCTTGCCCGCAGGCGAAGTCACCGTCACCGGCGAGGCCGACGCGGACGCGCTGTGGCTGGCGCCCGCCGAGCTCGCCAAGGCCGGGGGCTGGGAATTCAAGCCGGAAGGGCTCTGCCGCGGTCCGCTCTGCGTTCCCGTGCCGCCGACGGCACCCTGGGTGCGCGGCCGGGGTTCGGATGTCCGCGTGGACTTGACCGGGCTCTCGCACCACATGGGCCAGCCCGTCGCCGCGAGCCCCGAGCGCGCCGTCTGGTCCATCGGCCTGGCGGCCGAGGACGTGGCAGACAGGCTGCTCTCTCTGGACGCGCCCGACTTCACGCTTCCCGATCTTGACGGGCGCGCGCACACGCTCTCGTCCTTCCGCGGCCGCAAGGTCTTCCTCCTGGCCTGGGCGTCGTGGTGAGGGTGCCGCTTCGACCTGCCCGGGTGGCAGGCGCTTCATGCCGAGCTCGAGCCCAAGGGCTTGACCGTCATCACGGTGGCGCTGGACAGCGCGGACGCGGCCGCGGCCGGGGAGTTCATCCGCGCGGCCAAGCCCACTCACCCGTCGCTGATCGACGCCCACTATGAAGTCGCGCGGGCCTACAACATGGTCAACGTGCCGACGGCCGTCTGGGTCGACGAAGAGGGGCGCATCGTCCGCCCCAACGAGATGGCCTTCGCCGACAACCGCTGGATCGAGTACACGAAGTTCGACATGACGCGGTACCTGGAAGCCCTGCGCGACTGGGCGGAGCGCGGCGCGCAGAGCGCGTACGTGCTCGCCGCGAAGGAGCGGCGCCGGCGGCTGCCGCTGCCGACCGCCGAGCACGCGCTGGCGGCCGCCACCTTTCGCCTCGCCGAGCACCTCCACGAGACCGGCCACCCCGAGGCCGCCGTGGCCTTCTTCAAGCGCGCGCAGGCGCTGCAGCCGGAGTCGTGGTGTTTCAAGCGCCAGGCCTGGGCGCTGACCGACGCCGAGACATTCTACGGCACGAATTTCCAGAAAGAGGTCGCAGCCCTCGCCGGCCGCCCGTACTACACCCCGCTCGATCTCGGAGGATAAGCCGATGAAATACGGCATTGCGATGTTTCCGACGGACTACGCCGTCCAGACCGACCAGCTCGCGCGGGAGATGGAAGCCCGCGGCTTCGAGTCGCTGTGGCTGCCTGAGCACACGCACATCCCGGCGAGCCGCAAGAGCCCGTGGCCGGGCGGCGCCGACCTGCCGCGCGAGTATTGGCACACGCTCGATCCGTTCGTGGCCCTCGGCGCCGCGGCCGCGGTGACCAAGACCCTCATGCTCGGCACCGGGATCTGCCTTGTCATCGAGCGCGATCCCATCACGCTCGCCAAGGAAGTGGCGAGCCTCGACCACATCTCGCGCGGCCGCGTGCTCTTCGGGATCGGCGGAGGCTGGAACGCGGAGGAGATGGAGCACCACGGCACCCCGTTTGCCGAGCGCTGGAAGATCCTGCGCGAGCGGATCGCGGCCATGAAGGCGATCTGGACCCAGGATGAAGCCGAGTTCCACGGCAAGTACGTCAACTTTGACAAGCTGTGGTCCTACCCAAAGCCCGTCCAGAAGCCGTACCCGCCCATCCTCATGGGCGGCGCCGGCCCGCACGCGCGCCAGCGGGCCGCGGACTTCGACGGCCACTGGATGCCCATGGGCGGCCGGGCGTACAGCGAGCCGATCGCCGAGTCGATGGCGGACTTCCGCGCCCGGGCCGAGAAGGCCGGGCGCGACCCGGCGGCCGTGACCGTGTCGATCTTCGGCGTCCCGCCTGACGCGGCAAAGCTCGCGGCGCTCCGCGACGCGGGCGTGGCGCGCGCGGTCTTCTTCGTCCCGTCGGCCCTGGCCGATGCGGTGCTGCCTTTGCTTGACCAGTACGCGGCCCTGGCCAGGAAAGTCGGCTAGGTGCCCGAGCTGGACCTGCTGCTCGGCGGCGGCGACGGCCCTTGACGCTGGCGCGCCCGCCCGCGTAGAGTGGATAACAACAGTTCACAACCGAGGAGCCTCTATGCGAACACACCAAACAATGACGGTATCCCTGCCACCAGCGATGATGCGCGATGTGGAACGCGTGCGGAAGACCGAACGTCGAACCCGATCCGAGCTCGTGCGCGAGGCCCTACGCCTCTACTTCAACCCTGAACTCGCTGCGCGGATCGCTCGCCTTCCCGTCTACACGCCCACGGCGGCTGAGCTCCGCGCCATCCAGAAAGGTCGCGCCGAGATCGCCCGAGGAGAGCACGTGACCGTCGATGAGCTCTTCCAACACCTGGACCGTCGTCGCGGGAAAGCGCGCGCAAAAGGTCATCGCGCGCGCACCTAGGCATGACCAGGAACGGCTCCGGACTGCCCTCAAGGAGATGGGTTCGGATCCGTTCACTGGCGATATCGAGCGGCTCAAGGATGAGCGCGCCGCCTTTCGCCGTCGCGTCGGCGACTGGCGGATTTTTTTTGATGTGGACCCTGAGCGCCGGGTCGTGGACGTATCCTCCGTCGAGCGCCGCACCACCACACATGAACTGGCGGGCGTGGTTCCGGCACCTCGAATTCCGGCCGGACCCCAGGGGCGCACACACGACGCGCATGCTATCATCGCCCTGACGAATGGATGCTAACCGGCGATCCTCGTTTGGAGGAAGTCCGACGGCTGGTCCGGGAACGCCGGTACCGGTTGACGCTCCACGCGGAAAACGAGCGGGATGGGGATCGCGTCCTCGTTAGAGAGATCGAAGAAGCTGTTGGTGGCCAGAAGATCGAAATCATCGAGGACTATCCGGCTGATCCTCGGGGCGCCTCGTTCCTGGTGCTCGGGTTCACGGAGGCGGGGATGCCGATCCATGCTGTCTGTGCTCTCACGGAGGTGCTGGTGATCATCACGCTGTACCGCCCGGATCCATCACGTTGGGTCCAGTGGCGGAGACGGCGGGAGGTGTAAGCCGATGGACCACTGTTACTTTTGCCGGGGGAAGGTGATCGAAAAGAAGATCGAGCATCTGCACCGGTGGGGCAACGCTCTCTTCATGGTGAAGGGACTTCCAGCAGAAGTCTGCGAAGACTGCAAGGAGGTTTACCTCCCCCCTGCATCGCTACGCATGCTCGATGACCTGCTGGCAAGACACGAGAATCCTACAGAGTTCATTCAAATCCCGGTTTACTCGCTCTCGTAACTCGCCGTATCGTCACCGTACCGTGCCGCCCCTGTCCGGCCGGAAGCTGCTCGCCTCCTACCTCCGTCATGGAACACGGCGGCGGGCCTTCCCGGGTGCCCGGGAGTCCGAGACGGGCGAGGATCCGCTGAATGACGGCCGGGTCCTCGATCGTGGCGATGAGCTGCATCCGCCCGGCGCAGCGCGGACAGCGCAGCACGTCGAGGTCAAAGGCCCGGATGACCCCGTGGAGCACGCCCGCCTCCGCGTGGCGCGGCTGGTAGCTTCGCCGGGCACAGTCCATGCTCCGGCGTAGCGCGGCAGGAGCGGCTCGCCAATGCCCAGAGAACGATACAGTGCGGAAAGGCCCGGACGGCCCGCGCGGAGCGGAAGTGATAGGGTACTAGGCGTGCTGGCGCGATGCCAGCAGGAAGATTCCGAGCGCAGCCAACCCGGCCGCGGCGAAGCCGAGCGTCGTGAGGTAAAGCGCCAGGTACGAGTGCGTGCGGTCGAAGATCGCGCCCGAGAGCCATGGACCCGCTGCCGCGCCCAGGCTGTTGCCGATGCCGATCAAGCCGAAGACCGGGCCGTAGTTGCGCGGGCCGGCGATGCGGCTCAGGAGCACCGACACAATGGTCGCGCGAGAGCCGAGCGGCATGAAGAGGAACAGCACGTAGCCGTAGGCGAAGAGGCGGGCCGGCCAGGTCTCCATCGCGAGCAGGCAGAGCACGCCGGCCACCGACACGCTGAAGGAGACGAACCCGGCCACGGGCGCCCCGAAGCGGTCCGCCAGAATGCCCGCAAGCACGCGTCCGCTTGCCGCCAGCACTCCGCCGATTCCGAGCATCACCGAGGCCTCCTCCGGCGAGATGCCGCGCTCCGGGAAGTAGAGGGCGTGCTGGGTCGTGGCGAGATAGCCGAAGAGCGGCGGCACGGTGAAGACCACGAGAAGGCTCCAGAAGGGCACGGAGAGTACGATCCGGCCGACGGGCGGCTCCGGCGATGAGGCGCGCGAGGGTTCCGAAGCCTGGGTGAGCCCACCCAGCCGCGTCGGCAGGACGCGCCACGCCATGGGGACCAGCGCCAGGATCGCGGCCGCGTAGCCGGCGAAAGCGGCCCGCCAGCCGAAGGCGGCGATGACGCGCTGAGTGAGCGGGCCCACGACATAAGCCGCCATCGAGCCCGAGAACGCGATGCCCATCGCCACGCCGCGACGGCGGCTGTACATGTCAGCCAGCAGCGTGGCCTGGGCTGAGAGGCTCGTGAGGCCGAGGCCCACACCGCCCGCTATGCCGACCGAAGCCACGAGGATGGGCAAGGTCGGGGCCGCGATGCCGGCGACCAACCCGGTCGCGGCGGCAAGGAGGCCGACGATGACCACCAGGCGGGGATTGCGCCGCGCCACGAGCCAGCCCGCCACAGGGCCCAGCGCCGCGCCTCCGAGCCACATGAAGGACATCGGCAGGGCTGTTGTCGCGCGGGAGGCGTGGAACTCGGCCAGGAGCGCGGGCAGGAACAGGATGAAGACGTTCGGGAAGCCCGAGACCAGGAGCATGGTCGCGAAAGCGAGCCACAGACGCGGGTTCGCCAGGCTCTCCGGCGGGCGGGTCACCGAGGCATTATATGTTACGTTGCGGGTGCGCTCCCTCTCGCTACCTAACGTCGCTCCAGGAGGACGGCATGCCTGATTCCGGCCACGTGATGCTGACGGTGCTGCTCCACCACGATCAGTCCAAGACCCTCGACGAGATCATGGCGCACCTGAAGAAGACGGGCTTCTACCGCGACTTCCCTCCCGAGGGCTCGGAGCTCGTGTCCTGGGTCGTGGCGATGTCTTTCGGTTTCGTCATCCACCTCAAGGTCGAGGCCGACAAGGTCCGGAGCGTCAACCGGTACATGGAGCAGAAGGCCTGGGGCGTCTTCCGCTACCAGGTCTTTCCGTCCTACGACTTCGCCCCCATCGCCGCCGATCTGAAGAAGCAGCATGGGTGAGATGTAGTTCGAGCTGAGGCATGGCCCGCCGTTCGAGGCGAGGGCCGGTCTGGCACGAGCCGAGAGCTGAATGGATTCCGCAGGCGTTGCGGTTCGAGCTGAGCGGCGAGGCCGCGAGGCGAGAGTTGAGTTGATCCATGACGAGGCGAGGGCTGGGCGATGATACGATGAGCGCATGAACGCCCCGGCGCGCATCGAGCTTGCCCTGGCGCCCACGCCCATCATGAAGCTCGAGCGCCTGTCGCGCCGTCTGGGCGTCGAGCTGTACATGAAGCGCGACGACCTGACGGGCCTGCTGGAGTCCGGCAACAAGATCCGCAAGCTCGAGTTCCTGGTCGGCGACGCCCTGGCGCAGGGCGCCGACACCCTCATCACCGTCGGCACGCTCCAGTCCAACTGCTGCCGCGCGGTCTCGGCCGTGGCCGCGCGGCTCGGGCTGCGCGCCGTCGTCGCGGTGAAGGGAGAGCGCCCCGCCGCCTACGACGGCAACCTCCTCTTGAACAGGATGCTCGGCGCCGAGGTCCGCTATCTCACCGATGAGGAGTTCAAGAGCTATCCGGTCGCCCTCGATGCTATCGCCGAGGACGTCCGCCGCCACGGCGGCAAGCCGTACATCATCCCCGAGAGCGGCTCCAACGAGATCGGCGCGCTGGGCTATCTCGAGTGCGCCGTCGAGCTGGCCGAGCAGATCAGCCACGGCGCTCCGCGATTCGACACGATCGCGGTGACGGTGTTCAGCGGCGGCAGCCAGGCGGGGCTCCTCATGGGCAAGCAGCTGGCCGGGTTACCGTCCGAGATCGTCGGCGTGCCGATCGCGTTCTCGGCGGACCACGTTCGCGGATACATCACCGACATCATCGGCAAGGCTGTCGGCCGATTCGGCTTCGCCATCGACGTGCCCAAGACCATCCACCTCCTCGACGGCTACCAGGGCGCGGGGCGGGCGGGGGTCACGGACGCCGAGCTCTTGCTCCTGATCAATCTCGCGCGCGAGGAGGGGGTCATGCTCGATCCCGTCTACACCGCCAAGGCGTTCGGCGGCCTCCTCGACACGCTCCAGCGCGACCCGAAGGCGCTCGGCCAGCGCGTCTGCTTCATCCACACCGGCGGCATCTTCAGCCTCTTCCCGCTCCGAGAGTCGCTGACGCGCCTGCTCGATTCCTGACGTGTCCGAGATCCGGCTCGGAGGCGGCGACCTCGACGGACTCCTGATCCACTACCTCGAAGAGGGGCGGGGGCCGGCCACGGCGCTCGTCCACGGGCTCGGCGGGTTCGCCGAGTCGTGGCGCCACAACATCCCAGAGCTGGCGCGCCACGGACGGGTGATCGCGCTCGACCTGCCGGGCTTCGGCCGCTCGGGCAAGCCGCGGCGCGCGTACACGCTGGACTTCCTGGCCCGGGCGCTCGACGGGCTCCTCCGCGGGCTCGGCGTCGACACGGTGAGACTGGTCGGCCATTCGCTCGGCGGCGCCGTCGCCGCCCGCTTCGCGCTCGATCACCCCGGGCGCGTGGAGCGGCTCGCCTTCCTCGGGGCGGCCGTGCCGGGCTTCCACCTGCGCCCGTCCTGGATTTACCGGACGCTGTCGCTGCCGGGACTCGGCGAGATGCTCTCGATCCTGGTCACTCCCGGCATCTGCGCGACTGCGCTCGAGCGCTGCTTCGCCCACCCCGACGCTGAGGAGATCCGCTTCTTCGTCGAGCACGAATACGTGGCGCGCGCGTCCCGCGCCGGCCGCGCGGCCTATCTCTCGCTGCTGCGGTCGGCAAAGGGCGACTTCACGGCGGACGCGGAGGCGTACCGCGCCGCCCTCTCGCGCCTGGGCCGGGGCGTGCTGGTGGTCCACGGGCGGGAGGACCGGGTCGTCCCGTTGGACCACGCGCGGCAGGTCGCCGACGGCCTCGGCGTCGCGCAACCCCACTGGCTCGACAGCTGCGGCCACTTCCCGCAGATCGAGCACGCATCAGTAGTCAACGCCTACCTCACCGACTTCCTCTTCGCTCCAGCCTCCCGCTAACGTCACTACCGTCTGACCTCGCGACTCACCTCGACGAGCGCGTCCGCACGTCAGGGGCCGGGAGGCGGGGTGCCATCGGGAGCGAATCCGACGAGCCGTAGCGCGCCCCGAAGCGCAGGGCGCCTCCGCCGCGCGAGCCGTCCCCGCGAAGCGGGGCGGCGAGGGCACCCCCGTCTCGGGGGATGGGGGGCAGGCGGAGGCGCCCGAGCGAGGAGGCGCGCGAGGCGAGGAGGTTGAGCGGACGAGGGCACCCCGCCTCCCGGCCCCGGCGCCAGCGGAATATCCTGACGAGTGAGGCGGAAGTGTAAGGACTACAGCGTGTAGGTCTTGCCCTGCTCGAGGATGTGGATGCGGGCGGAGTCGATCTTCGCGAGCTCTTCAGCGGTCTCCTGGTACAGCTGCGGCTTGACGTGGTAGACCCACACCGGCACGTCGGGGGGCGCCTTGTCGAGCTCGCGCTTCAGCATCTCAGGCGTCAGGTGCCCTGAGGCCCTCGCCAGGCCGTCCATGCGGTTCGGGAAGGATGTCTCGACGATGACCGCCTTGAGCCCGCGCATCTCCCGCGCCGCCTGCCAGAGCTTCCGCGTCGGCCCCGTGTCGCCGCTGAAGACGAAGCCCGTCTCGCCGTCGTGGACGATGAAGCCCGAGGTCGGGATGGTGTGCTCGACCTGGATCGGCGTCACCCATAGCTCGCCCACCCGCGCCTCGCCTTCCTCGGCCAGCGGGCGGAAGGCCAGCACCGGGTTCTTCGGGTTCGGGATGTTGGCGAAGTTGGGCCAGATGATGTCGTTGAACACATGAGTGCGGAGGCTGTCGAGAACAGGCCCGAGGCCGCAGGCCGTCACCCGTCGCTCCGGGGCGAGCATGGCCAGCGTGTCGGTGAGGAAGCACAGGCCCGCGATGTGATCGAAATGGGCGTGGCTGATCAAGGCGTACTCGACCTCGACCTGCTCGGCGACGGAGCAGGCTCCGCCGACCGTGCCTGCGTCCACCAGGACCCGATCGTCCACGAGGAGGGCCGACGGCCGCTGTCCCTGCCCCTCGCTCCCGTACGAGCCGAGGACCTTGATCTTCATGCGACCGTTTTCATCCGACCGTCTTCATCTGACCGTCTTCATCTGACCCCTTGGGGGGCCTCCGTTCGGGTCGAGTCTTAAACTCTGAGATTTTAGTCTACCAGCCAATTGCCGGTCAAGCAGCGTGAGATCGGTGAGCCTCGAACCCTTATCCTGGGCGGCCTTGCGAAGCACGGAGCCCGTGTGGGAAGATGCGGGCGATGATCTTTCAGCAGGTCGTCAACGAGGACGCCGGCTGCATCGCCTACCTGATCGGGTGCGGCCAGGCGGGGGAGGCCCTCGTCGTGGACCCCGGGCGGGACCGCGTGGACGACTACCTTGCTTGGGCGCGACGCAAGGACCTCAGCCTCACCCGCATCGTCGACACCCACATCCACGCCGACCACCTCTCAGGCAACCAGGCCCTGGCGGCGAAGACCGGCGCGCGCATCCACGTCCATCCAGCAGCAGACGCGGCTTTCCCTCATGCGCCGATTGCCCACGGGGACGAGATCAGGATCGGCACGGTGCGCATTCAGGTCATCCACACACCGGGCCACACGCCCGACAGCATTTGCCTCCTCGTGACCGACCTCTCACGCGGCGATGAGCCGTGGTTCGTCCTGACGGGCGACACGCTCTTCGTCGGCGACGTTGGGCGGCCCGACTTCGGGGGCGAGCGCGCGGCGGCCAACCTCTACGAGAGCCTGACGACCCGCGTGCTGACGCTGCCCGACAGCGTCGAGGTCTATCCGGCCCACGGCGCCGGATCTTCATGTGGCCGCGCCATGTCCTCCAAGCCCGGCTCCACCATCGGCTTCGAGCGGCGCTTCAACCCGGCGCTCCAGCCCCACACGGCCGATGCCTTCGTGAGCGCGCTCATGAACGGGCTGCCGCCCAAGCCGCCCGGCTTCGACCGCATCATCGCCAAGAACCGCTCGCAAGCGCTGCCATCGTCGGGTGATCCCGAGCCGCTGTCGGTCGCCCAGGCGCGCGAGGCCCTGGCCAAGGGCGCGGTCGTCCTCGACGTGCGCAGTCCCGCGGAATATGGCGAGGGGCACATCCCCGGGGCCGTCAACGTGTGGATCGAGAGCAACCCCTTCGCGGCCCGCGTGGCGATGATGACGCCGCCCGACAGCCGGTTCGTCCTCCTCGCGACGGGGCCCTCGGACCTTACCCGCGCGGTGCAGGGGCTGGGGCGCGCCGGCATGGACGACATCGCCGGGTATCTCCAGCGCGGGATGACGGACTGGAAGAGCGAGGGGCTGCCGGAAGGACGGGTAGCGCAGATCACGGTGCACGATCTGGCAACGATGCGCGAAGAGCGGCCCGAACTCGTGGTGGTGGACGTGCGTGAGCCCTTCGAGTGGGACGAGGGCCACATCGCGGGCGCGGTCAACGTGCCCATGGGCCAGGCCGTCGACCGCATCGGCGAGCTTCCCGCCGACCGCCCCAAGGCGGTGCTCTGCGCGGGGGGCTTGCGCTCGAGCTCGGCGATCAGCGCGCTCCAGCGGGCTGGGATGTCCGGCTGGTACAATGTGGCCGGCGGCATGCGCGAGTGGGTCAAGGCGGGGTATCCCGCGGTCAGGTCCGCCCGCGGTCATGTCCGGGAAGGAAGCCAGAACGAGGCATGAGCGACGACTTCGACTACCCCATCATGTCGAGGGCGGTGATCCTGGGCGACAAGGACACCGTCGCCCGGAAGACCCAGGAAGGCCTCGCCCTCGAGATGGATCCCAAGGAGCTGATCTTTCGCGGCCTGATCCCCGGCATGGACGTCGTGGGAGAGAAGTTCAGGCGCAACGAGTACTACGTGCCCCAGGTGCTGCTCTCGGCGCGCGCCATGTACGCCGGGCTCGACCTCCTCAAGCCCCTCATCACCAAGGCCGGTGGCGACGGGCAGTCGCTCGGCGTGGTCGTCATCGGCACGGCGCAGGGCGACCTCCACGACATCGGCAAGAACCTCGTCGCCATGATGCTCGAGGGCGCGGGCTTCAAGGTGCACAACCTCGGCCGCGACGTCTCGCCTGAGAAGTTCGTCGCGGCGGTCGAGGAGCACGGCGCGCAGATCGTGGGGATCTCGGCGCTCATGACCACGACCATGCCCGCCATGAAGCGCACCATCGACGCGCTGGAGAAGGCGGGCGTTCGCGGCCGCGTCAAGGTGATGATCGGCGGCGCCCCGGTGAGCCAGGCCTACGCCGACGAGATCGGCGCCGACGGCTACGCGCGGGATTCGACCATCGCGGTGGTGCGCGCCAAGGAGCTCCTCGGCGTGGCGGCGGCGACCTGATGGCGCGCCCGCGCGGCTGGGAGATCGTCGAACGCGCGAAGGCGGGGGAGCGCCTGGTCTTCGACGGCGGCTACGGCACGGCGCTCTTCGCGGCGGGGCTGTCGGACGGCGCCTGCCCCGAGCTCTGGAACGACACCCACCCGGAGGTCGTCCGCGGCATCCACAAGGGCTACTTCGACGCGGGCTCGGACTTCGTCGAGACCAACACCTTCGGCGGCACCCGGCTCAAGCTGAACGAATACCAGCTCGGCGAGCGGACGCGGGAGCTGAACGACAAGGGCGCGCAGCTGGCGCGCTCGGTCTGCCCGCCCGGCCGGTACGTCGCGGGCTCGATCGGGCCCACGAGCCGCCTGCCGGTCGAGTACGAGCCGCTCGGCGACACCAGCGACGAGGAGTACCTGGCCACCTTTAAAGAGCAGGCCCTGGCGCTGGCCGAAGGCGGGGTGGACATCTTTGCGGTCGAGACCATGATGTTCCCCCAGGAGGCCATCGCCGCCATCAAAGCATGCAAGGCGGTTTCCGACCTGCCGGTCATGGCGACGATGTTCTTCCAGTATGAGGAGATGCACGACCGGGACCGGACCATGTGGGGCGAGAGCCCTGCCGACGTGGCGAAGAGCCTGCTCGGCGCGGGCGCCGATGTCGTCGGGATGAACTGCGGGCGCGGCCCCGACCGCGCGATCGTGATCATCCGCGAGATGCGGGCCGTCACCGACGCGCCGCTCATCGCGTACCCCACCGCCGGGCTCCCCATCACCAAGGGCGACACCACGACCTACGAGCTCGGGCCGGAGGCCATGGC
>JACORX010000355.1 GCA_016179165.1 Candidatus Rokuibacteriota bacterium
GATCTCCAGGCCGACGACGACGAAGAAGACGACCATCAGGCCGTCGTTGATCAAGAAGCGGAGCGAGTGCGTAAGGGTGAAGCTCCCCACGCCGATCGTCACGGGCGCCTGCCACAGGCGCTCATAGAGATGGCCCCAGGGCGAGTTCGCCCAGACGAGCGCCGCGACCGCCGCCACGAGCAGCACGATGCCGCTGGCGGCCTGGATGGAAAGGAAGCGCTCGATGGGTCTGACGATGTTCCCGGCGAGACGCCGGGCGGGCTCCGACACCTCGGGCGGCACGGGAGGCCGGGAGGAGAGCCGAGTGGTGGAATCTGGCGCGTCCTGCATCGGGTTCGAGACTACCAGAGCCGCCGCGTCTCGTGCCGGGCAAACCCAGTACACTACGGGCGTGGGGTCCCCTCGAGTCTCGGGATTCTCGAATGACTCGAATGCTCTTCCCTCGGTGTCTAACGCCGGCACCTCGGGTGGCTGACAGCGGGGCGTTGGAGGGCCTCGTGGGGCGGGTGCGCCGCAGTCCCCGCGGGCTGGCAGTGCTATTGCGTAAAAAACCTCCCGGTGTGAAGCTCGTGGTCTTTGGGTCCGTCTTCGCCGGGCGGGCACAGCCGCGGAGGCCCGGCGCCGCTGTGACGCGGAGAACTCTCGAACGGGAGCCGGAGGGCTGATTCCTCGATGCGGCAGGCCGTACGGACCGAGAGGGGCACCGTCGACGCCATCGAGCGGCGTGTACTCGAGCTTGTCCAAGCGCTGGTGATCGAGCGAGGCGGCCGCCCCCGGGGTCCGGTGAGCGAGGCCGGCCAATGACACGCCCCAACGCCCGGCGGCGCCCGCCCGTCCCCGTGCTCCTCGCGGGTCTCGGGCTGCTCGGCTTGCTGACCGTGGCGGCGGCACCCGAGGCGCCACGGCCCGCCACACGGCCGGTGGTCTTCGTCGCGCGAATCGAGGGTGTCATCGACCTGGGGCTCGCGCCGTTCGTCGAGCGCGTGCTCGACGAGGCGGCGGCGGCAGGGGCTGCGGCGGTGATCCTCGAGATCAACACCTTCGGCGGGCGTGTGGACGCCGCCGTCCTCATCCGCGACGCGCTGCTCCGTGCGCGCGTTCGCACGGTGGCGTTCGTCAACAAGCGGGCGATCTCGGCGGGGGCCCTCATCAGTCTCGCGGCCGAGACGATCGCCATGGCCGATGGCGGCACGATTGGAGCCGCCACGCCGGTGGAGATGGGCGCGCCCGGCGCCCCGGCGCAGCCCGTGGCGGAGAAGACGGTCTCGTACATGCGCAAGGAGTTCCGCGCCACCGCCGAGAGCCGGAAGCGGCCGCCGTTGCTCGCCGAGGCGATGGTGGATGCCGACGTGGAGATCCGCGGGGTGATCGGCAAGGGCAAGCTCCTCACGCTCACCACCGAAGAAGCGCTCAAGCACAAGCTCGCCGACTTCCGCGCCGACAGCGTGGAGGCCGTGCTCGAGCGGCTGGGACTGGCCGGGGCGGAGATCCGCCGCGCCTCGCCGACCTGGGCCGAGGCGGTTCTGCGCTTCCTGACCCATCCGGTGGTCAGCTCGCTGCTGATGACGATCGGCATCCTCGGGATCATCGTGGAGCTCCGGACCCCCGGCTTCGGCGTGCCGGGGTCGGTGGGCATCGCCAGCCTCGCGCTCTTCTTCTGGGGTCACTGGCTGCTGCGGCTCGTGGGGTGGGAGGAGCTGCTCCTGGTCGGCGCCGGTGTGATTCTCCTCGCCGTCGAGGTTTTCGTGACGCCCGGCTTCGGGGTCACCGGGGTCCTCGGCCTTGCCGCGCTCCTCGGCGGCCTGGGGCTGAGCCTCGTCGGCGCCGGGGCCACGTGGGCGGTCATCCTCGGCGCTATCGGGCAGGTCGCGGTGTCACTCCTGCTGGCGATCGCGGCGTCGTTGGCGGTGCTGCGCTTTCTCCCGCGCCTGCCATTCGGCAGACGGCTCGTCCTCGAGACTGAGCTGACGGCGCGCGAGGGTTTCGCGTCGGCTCCGGAGACGGACCGCGCCTGGCTCGGCAAGCGGGGCACGACGGCGTCCCAGCTGCGGCCGGCCGGCATCGCCGACATCGAAGGCGAGCGGGTGGACGTCGTCTCCGACGGGGAATTCATCGACGCCGGAGTCCCGATCGCGGTCGTCCGGGTGGACGGCAACCGCATCGTGGTCCGGCGACTTCCGAGAAAGGACTGAACCATGACTGGAATCGAAAGCGGAGCCTTCGGAGCACTCGCTCTCCTCATCCTGGTCGTCGCGGTGCTGGTGATCGTCCTGTACCTGATCCCCGTCCGGATCTGGATCGCCGCCTTCGCCTCGGGAGCGTATGTCGGTCTCTTCACCCTGGTGGGGATGCGGTTGCGGCGGGTGCCCCCGGGCACGATCGTCACCGCCCGCATCAGCGCGGTCAAGGCGGGGCTGGAAATCTCCGTCAACGACCTGGAGGCTCACTACCTGGCCGGCGGGAACGTCGTCAATGTCGTGAACGCCCTGATCTCAGCGGACAAGGC
>JACORX010000365.1 GCA_016179165.1 Candidatus Rokuibacteriota bacterium
CGCCGAAGCTCGTCGGGCACGTCCGCGAGACCGATCCGTCGAGGGTTCAGGTTGCGCTGCAGATCGAAGAAGTTGGTGATGAAGTCGCCGTAGAGCTGGGCCTGGAGGTGGCTCAGCGCGGGCTCCGAGACCTCGCGACTGGTCGACTGGAGCGCCGTGATCAGGGCTATCGTCCGCGTCCGCAGCTGCTTGAGGTCATCCGGCAGCTTGTCCCCCGCTTCCGCGGCGAAGATGTCCAGCCGTCGCTTGAGCTCGCCGAGCGCCCGCGCCAGCCGGTCGAGGTCGACCGGGCTCGAGCGGCCGACGCGCACAGGGGCGACGATAGGCGCGAAGGTCCGCACGATCTCGATCTTCTCCTTCTGGTTGTCGGGAATGACGCGAAGGACGGAATCCACCTCCGATACTGACGGAAGGTTCTCGAAGGCCTTCTGCTTCCGGCGGAGATCCTCGAGACTCGTGGCCGAAGCCAGGCCGTTGAAGCCCGAGCGCCCGGTGTTGGCGAGGATGCGCTTCTCCCAGATCACCGACTCCGTGCCCTTGGGCTGGAGGTTCAGCAGGTTGTAGTCGAAGCCTACGTACGGAAGGGCCCAGAGCGAGGCTGCCGTCGCGATCCCGGCGATCGTGAGCACCGCCTTGGGGTGGCCCGTCAGGCGGTCGAGCACAGGAACGTTGATGCGCTCGAGCGCGTGCGCCCGCGGCGCCTGGTTGCGGGGCCGGTCGGCGTGGCGGCGGTCCACCACGACGAGCAGCGCGGGGAACAGCGTCATCATGCCGAGCCACGCCATCAGGATGGCGGTGCCGGCGATGAAGCCCAGCTCCTGGATGCCGCGGAAATCGGTCAGCATGAGGACGTAGAAGGCGCCGCCGGCCGTCAGCGCGCCGATGAGCATGCCGGGCCCCGCCCGGGCGGCGGTCAACTCGATCGCTTCCTTCAAGTTGCGCCCGAGGAAGATCTCCTCCTCGTAGCGGAACAGAAAGTAGATGCCGTAGTCGATGCCGACGCCGATGACGATGGAGATGAACATGACCGAGAAGATGGTCAGGTGCCCGACCGTCAGCGTGATGATCCCCATGGACCAGGCGAGGGTCATCGCCAGCACCGCCAGCATCAGGAGCGGCTTGTTCACCCGCCGGAACGCCAGGAGCATCACGAGGAGCGTCAGCCCGAAGGCGAGCACCGTCGCGACGCTGCTGTCGCGGAAGGCGGCCGTCATCTCGTCGTTGGACAAGGTCGGGCCGCCGGTCACTCCAGCCTGCACGTTGGGGAACGCCGGCTTGAGGTCCGCGATGGCGCGGCGGACGATCTCGATGGCCCGGCGGTCGCCCATGAAGCTGCCCTTCTCGCTCTCCGGAGTCTCCACGAGGACGAAGAGCAGGCTCTTGTCGTCCGAGAGGAAATAGCCCGCGTCGGCGGGGCGCTCGCTCAAGGAGAAGAGCGTGCCCCACGGCGAGTGGTAGGGCGTCGGCTGCTCGAGACGCCCGGCGATCTGGTCAAGCACCAGGCGCAGGAACCGCGTGTCCTCCCCGCTGCCCCGGCCGATCCCGAGGTCGAACAGGTTGGAGACGAAGGCCGAGGCCATTCCCGCGTTGGCGCCTTCGATCAGCCGCGCCAGACTTGGGTCGCCGGCGAAGCTCTCCATGAACTCCTGGTGGTCGAAGATCCTGTCGCGGATCTCCTCGAGCTGCTTCTCCGAGAGATAGAGGAGGTGGCGGCCTTCGAAGCGTTTCGGATCCACGCGGTATGCGACCCGCGGGAACTTGAGCGGCGAGGCGCGAAGCTCCTGGACGAGTCGCGCGGCGTAGTCCTTGGCTGCTTCGAAGGTGCGCGCCTCGATGACGATGACGATGTCCTGAAGCTCACCGAACTCCCGCGCATACTGGTTGTAGCGCACGACGTAGCCGGCGTTCTTGGGCAGGAGGTCCCGGGCGGACGTCTTGAAGCTGAGCGCGTGGAGCGTATAGGTGACGCCGGCGACGGCCAGGGCGAGCGAGAGAAGCGTCGTAACGAGCGGCCGACGGCAGGAGAGCCGGACCAGGCGGCGCAGCAGACGTCCAGTTCTCGAGATGGTGATCATGGCATCGCAGCGGGGCGACTATCCCAGTCTACCATCGGAATCCCGACTTGGCCGAATCCCGACGTGGCGGAATCCCGACGTGGCGGGGTCCCGAGACGGCGGAGCCGGGGCCGCGGGCCGCGGCCCGTCGAACTACGCTGACTAGACGCTGCCGTCGATGAAGCGCTCGAGCCGCACGCGGGCGGTCTCGTCCGACCACTGCTCGGGCGGGGACTTCATGAGGTAGGCCGACGGGGCGAAGAGCGCGCCCTTGAGGCCGCGGTCCAAGGCGATCTTGCAGGAGCGGATCGCGTCGATGACGACCCCGGCCGAGTTCGGCGAGTCCCACACCTCGAGCTTGAGCTCGACGTTGATGGGCTGGTCGCCGAAGGAGCGGCCCTCGAGCCGGATGTGCGCCCACTTGCGGTCGTGCAGCCACGGCACGTAGTCGCTCGGGCCGATGTGGATGTCGTCGGCCGCCATCTCGTGCGCGAGCTGCGAACGGACCGCGTCCGTCTTGGAAATCTTCTTGGAGGCCAGGCGCGAGCGCTCGAGCATGTTCAGGAAATCGGTGTTGCCGCCCACGTTGAGCTGGCTCGTGTGCTCCATCCGCACGCCGCGGTCCATGAAGAGCTTGGTCAGCACCCGATGGATGATGGTCGCGCCCACCTGCGACTTGACGTCGTCGCCCACGATCGGCAGGCCGTGCTCCTCGAAGCGCCGCCGCCAGTACTCTTCGCGCGCGATGAAAACCGGGATGCAGTTGACGAAGCCGCAGCCGGCGTCGAGGACCTGCTCGACGTACCACTTGGTCGCCATCTCGCTGCCGACAGGCAGGAAGTTGACCACCACGTCCGTGCGCGTCTCGCGGAGAATGCCCGCGATGTCCACCGTGGGGCCGGGCGCCTTCGTGATGACCTGGGACAGGTAGTGGCCCAGGCCGTCATGCGTCATCCCGCGCTGGATGGGCACCCCGAGATGCGGCACCTCGCCGAAGCGCACGGTGTTGTTGGGCTTGGCCCAGATGGCCTCGGAGAGATCACGGCCGACCTTGTTGACATCCACGTCGAACGCCGCGGAGAACTCGATGTCGCCGACGTGGTACCCGGCGAGGCGCGGCCGCATGAGGCCCGGGATGAAGCCGTCGTCCGCGGCGTTCTTGTAGTAGTGGACTCCCTGGACGAGCGCTGAGGCGCAGTTGCCGACTCCGACGATTGCGACGCGTACCGATCCCACGTGGACCTCCCAGACGGTCGTTAATGAGGACGGGTAATATTACCACAGGGTCAGGCGTCTCCGGAACCTCCCGCGGGACTCGACTCGCCGGCCGCCGGGCCCTCGGCCCGGGACTTGAAGGCCGCCAGGGCTCCGAGCCCTATCAGGGCCCACGTCGCCTCGCGTAGTCGACGAACGATGGAGAAGGAAAGCCCGGCCGCACCCGGCAACCCGAATGCGGCGAAGGCGGCGACGTTGCCGCCCTCGAGCGCCCCCAGCGAGCCCGGAACCATGAAGGTCGCGAACCTGACAGCGGAGCCCACGGCCTCGAGGACGAGCGCGGTTGGGAGGCTCACCGGGATGTCTGCGAGCGTCAGCACCCCGTAGATTTCGAGGCCGCCGACGGCCCAGCCGAGCGTGTGGAGCAACGCGGACAGCAGCACTCGATCGCGCCGCTCCCGGTACAGGCGGGCGAGCCGTCCGTCCACCTCGTGGAGCAGCTCCTGGTGGCTCTCGGCCCGGCCCACACCGAGCCGGCGGAGAATGCGGCCCGCTCCGGCGATGCCCCCACGGATCTGCACCATGGCAAAGCCGCCCACTCCGACGATCTCGACTGCGAGCAGAGCGGCCATCGCGATGGTGACCGTCCTCGACGGCTCCAGAGCCAGGAGGGCCACGCCGAGGCCGGCCGCCAGGAAGGCGGCCTGGCCCATGACCATGGTCGTCTTGTCCACGACCACGGAGGCAAGCCCCTCGTCGAGCGGGAGCCGGTCGCGCACGAGGTAGGCCTTGAGCGGCTCTCCGCCGACCGAGGCCGACGGCGTTAGCAGATTAACCGCTTCCCCCGCCAGGCGCGCCGCGGCGAGCGTCCTCCACGGGACGCGGCACGTGGGAAGGAGCACGCGCCAGCCGAGTGTGTCGAGGGCGACGGCCACGCAAAACGGGAAGAGCACGACCAGCCCGAGCCGCCAGGACAACGTGTGGCCGGCTTCCCACACAGCCGCCGGTCCGAGATCCCAGACGAGCCAGAAGACGACCGCGAGCCCGACCGCAAGGAGCAGCAGCCGCAGCAGCCTGACGCTCACGGGCTCCCTAGGGCGCGACGGAAACGGTCGCGGATCTCCTCGGGGGCGTAGGGGATGCGTGGCGCGGGGCGCTCCTCGGCGCTGACGCGGACGAGGATGAAGCTCGGGCCGTCAGCGATGATCGCGCCGCGAAGCGCGCTCTCGACCCCGGCCGTCGAGTCGACGGACTCGGCCCGCGCATAGCCGCACGCCGCCGCCACGGCGGCGAGGCTGACGCCGCGCGACGGTGACAGCTGCCCGCCCGTCGAGCCGTAGACGCCGTTGTCGAAGACGACGTGGACGAAGTTGGTGGGGCGGCCGATCGCCGGTCCACCGCCGACCATGGGCAGAATGCCCAGGTTCATGAGGAGATTGCCGTCGCCATCGAAGACCACGATGCGCCGCTCCGGGCGGGCCAGCGCGAGCCCCAGGGCGATGGACGAGGCAAGCCCCATGGAGCCGATCATGTAGAAGTTCTCCGGCCGGTCGCGCACGGCGAAGGACTCGCGGCAGACGTAGCCGTTGGCGTGGACGACGGGCTCGCTCCCGAGAGCCCCGACCGCGGCGCGGAGCGCTTCGAAGCGGGGCAGCGAGGAGGGCACGGCCGATGGCGGCGTTGTGGGGACCGGGGTCTGGGGCGCGCCGGTCGCCGGCGCGGCCGGCTCCGGAGTGTCTGCCTCCAGCACGCGCGGCGGGAGCAGGAGCGCCACGGGCTGGCTCGAGCGCAGGGCTAGGGCGCCGGCCCAGGCGAGGTCGGCTTCCTCGCTCCCGCGCGCGAGCACACGGTGCGGCACGCCCATGAGGTCGAGAAGGGGCCGGGTGATCTCGCCCATCACGATGTGCTCAGGAGCGTCCTTGCCCTCGAAGCCGCGCCAGGTCACGAGCAGGAGCGTCGGCAGCCGATAGAGCAGCGAGAGCGAGACGAGCGCGTTCGCGCTCGTGCCGAGCCCCGAATTCTGCATGATCACGGCCGGCAGGCGGCCGCCGAGCCAGGCGCCGGCGGCGAGCCCAAGTGCAACGTCCTCGCGGGCAGCCGAAATATAGGGTGTCCGGCTGCCGCGCGGCCGGCGCTCGAGCGCCGCGATGAGGCCCTCGGCGAGCGAGCAAGGGACGCCGGTGAAGAAGTCGAAACCGTGCGCGTCGAGGAGGTCGGCGAACTGGCGGCCGGTCATGGGCAGGCCGCCGATAAGGGCCCATCTGCTTCGTTGGCGCCCTCGATCGTGCGCTCGTGGCAGTTCGAGCTGAGGGGCGAAGCCACGAGGCGAGGGCTGAGATAGTGCATGGTTCGTCCGTGGGATCTACTCAGCCCTCGTCTCGCGGCCAACAACGGCCGCTCAACTCGAACTGCGGGGCGCCGCCTCGCATCTGGACCCTTCTCGCCGCCCTGCCTCGCTCCGATGCATCTAGAAGGCTCCATCCGCTTCGTGATGAGGCCGCGGGGCGGCCTAGTTCTGGGCCTTCTTCTTCTGGACGCTTTCCTCGAGGAACTCGGTCCGCTTGGTCTTCATGCGATCGACGAGCGTGTTGTAGCCGCTGGTCTGGATGATCTTGTTGAACTGGGTCCGGTAGTTCGACACGAGGCTGACGCCCTCGATGTTGATGTCGTAGATCATCCAGCGCTCGCCACGCCGGAAGAGCCGGTAGTCGACGGGCACCTCGGTGCCGTTCTTGGTGATGATCTTGGTGCTGACGGTGGCGAGGTCGCCGTCCACGCGCTCACCGCTGTAGATGATCTTCTCGCCGCCGTACAGCTCGATCTTGGAGATGTACGAGCGCTCGAGAAGGTCGCCGAAGAGCCCGACGAACTCGGTCCGCTGCGCC
Organism: Candidatus Rokuibacteriota bacterium; assembly: GCA_016179165.1. Taxonomy (GTDB): domain Bacteria; phylum Methylomirabilota; class Methylomirabilia; order Rokubacteriales; family CSP1-6; genus AR37. Next base: position 6,155 of record JACORX010000365.1, read on the forward strand.
TCGGACAGGGGCTGCCAGTAGCGGCCCAGCGACCGGCGGGCGATCTCGCCAAAGTCGAAGATCTCGTTGGCGATCTTGCGGACCGCGCTGCGCCGCTCGGCGGCCTTGCCTTCGCCCTTGAGCGCCGGGCTGGCGAGCGAGCCGACGACGCGGTCGATGGCGCCCTTGAGCTGTTCCTGGGCCGTGGCGGCAAAGCCGCCCTGGGCCGTTGACAGAATGAGGAGGCCCGCGAACCCGACCGCCCATACCGGCGCGAGCCGGCGCAAATGGCGACCAATCATTGCTGAACCTCCACTGATACTGGGCACTGGCTCGGGGCTCACTAGACTTTTCCGAAGACGTATTTCGACAGCAGCTCCTCGAGATCGATGGGCGGTTCCACTTCGGTGATCTTTCCGTTGGGCTTGATGATCCGCTCCGATCCGCCGGGGCTGATCTGGAGAAACTTCTCGCCGATGAGCCCCCGGGTCTTGATGGACGCGATCGAGTCCTCGGTGAGCTTAATGCCGTTCCGGATGGACATGACCACACGGGCCTGGTAGTTCGTCAGCTGGATCGAAGTCACCCGACCTACCTCCACGCCCGCAATCTCGATGCTCGACCCAGTCTTGAGGCCGGCGGTCGTAGGGAAATCCGCCGTTACCGTGCCGCACTCTCCTCCGAAGAAATCGACTTTGCCGAGTCTGACGGAAAGCCAGCCCAAGGCCAGGATTCCGAGCAAGACGAAGACCCCCACGGCCAGATCCAGCGCGGAACGCTTCATGCGGCTTCCCCCTTCGTCTCACGCGACATGGTGGGCGCCCTCGACCGCTCCGTGGATGAACTGCTGCACGATCGGGTTCGTCGAGTTCTGGATGCCGCGCGCATCCCCGGTCTCGATGATCACGCCCTCGTGCAGCATGGCCACGCGGTCGGCGATCTCGAATATCTCCGGGATCTCGTGACTGACCATGACTGCCGTGAATCGAAATGTGCGGTGCAGATCCTGGATCAGGTGGTGGATGGTGTTGACGAGAATCGGATCGAGCCCCGTCGTGGGCTCGTCGAAGAAGACGATCTCGGGCTCGGTCACGAGGGCCCGCGCGATCGCGACCCGCTTGCGCATGCCGCCCGAGATCTCGGCCGGGTTCTTGTGCCCCATGTCCACGAGCCCGACCTGGGCGAGCTTCTCCTCGACGCGCTGGGCGATGTCGCCGGCGCCCAGGGCCGTCTTCTCGCGCAGCGGGAACGCGACATTGTCGAACACCGACATCGAGTCGAAGAGCGCCCCGCCCTGGAAGACGACGCCGTAGCGCCGGCGCACCGCCTCGAGCGCGGCGCCCCGGAGCTTGGTGATGTCCGTCCCGTCCACGACGACGGCGCCCGCGTCCGGGCGCAAGAGCCCCAGCATGTGCTTGAGCAGGACCGATTTGCCCCCGCCGCTCCGGCCGATGACGATCATAATCTCGCCCGTCGCCACGTCGAGGTCCACGCCCCGCAGCACAGGCTGCCGGCCGAAGAATTTCCGCAGGCCCTGGATGCGGATCACGGCAGCACCGAGCCCAGGAAGTAGTTGAAGATGAGGATCAGCACGCAGGAGAGGACGACGGCCTCGGTCGTCGCACGCGACACGCCCTCGGCGCCATGGCCGCAGTGGAAGCCCTTGTACGTGCATACCCAGGGCACGAGCCCGCCGAAGCAGAGCGACTTCCAGAAGCCGACCATGACGTCGGTCATGTCGGCGAAGGCCTGCATCTGGCCGAAGTACGTCCCGGGCGACGTGCCCAGCAACATGACGGCCACCAGGTAGCCGCCGTAGATGCCGGCGACGTCAAAGATCGCCGTGAGCATCGGAAAGGTGATGATCCCGGCCAGGATCGCCGGCACCACGAGGTAGCGCATTGGGTTGAGCGCCATGACCATGAACGCGTCGATCTGTTCCGTGATCCGCATGATCCCCAGCTCGGCGGTCAGCGCCGAGCCGGCCAGGCCCGTGACGAAGACCGCGGTCAGCACGGGCCCGAGCTCCCGCACGAGGGCGATGCCCACGGCCGGTCCCACGAAGGCCTCGGAGCCTACCCGCTGCAGCGTGAGGAAAACTTGAAGTCCCAGCGCCATGCCGGTGAAGGCGCCGGTGAGGATCACGATGGTGAGCGACTTGAAACCGACGAAATAGACGCGCCCGGCCAGGCGCCTGAACTTGAGGGGCGGGATGAAGACCAGCGCCACCGCCTGGCCGAGGAAGCGGCCGAAGCGGCCGATCGACTCGACGAGGTAGAGTGTGCCCTCCCCCAGCGCCTCGACCCAGCGCGCGGGCAGAGGCCAGGTTTCACGGCCGGCCGACCAGTCCGTCACGCCGTCGCGCTCCGGTGCACGCCCAGCGCCCAGAGCGGGAAGTACTTCGCGTAGAGGTGGTACTTGAGGTAGAAGACTCGCGGGAAGCCCGTGCCGTTCCAGAGCGGATCTTCCCAGGTGCCGTCCGCGTTCTGCCGGTCGATCAGGTACCGGATGCCCTTTTCGACGGCCGGCCCCTCGATGCGCCCGGCGGCGAAGAGGGCCAGGAGCGCCCAGGCCGCCTGGCTCGGAAGGGACTCGCCGCGGCCCGCCAGATCGTCGTCCTCGTAGGAGGCGAGGGTCTCGCCCCAGCCGCCGTCGGCGTTCTGCCGCGCCTCGAGCCAGGCGACGGCCCGCTGGACGTAGTCCCTGGAGCAGTCCTCGCCGATGGCGCCCAGCCCGCGGAGCACCGACCACGTGCCGTAGACGTAATTGACGCCCCAGCGGCCGTACCAGGCCCCCGTCTCGTGCTGGGTCTTCCGGATGAAGCCGAGCGCCCGCTGGGCCGCGGGGTGGTCGAGTCCGTGGCCGAGGGTGCCGAGCAGCTCGAGGCCGCGGCCCGTCAGGTCCTCGGTCGAGGGATCGAGGAGGGCGCCGTGGTCGGCGAACGGGATGTTGTTGAAGATGAGCCGGTCATTGTCGGCGTCGAAGGAGCCCCAGCCGCCGTCGCCGCCCTGCATGCCGAGGAACCAGGTCAGGCCCCGGTCGATGCAGCGCGCCTTGCGCTCTGGGTCGAGCCCGCGCGTCTTGGCCAGCGCCATCATGACCATGGCCGAATCGTCGAGGTCGGGATAGAAATCGTTGTCGTATTGGAAGGGCCAGCCGCCAGGCGGCACGTGGGGCCGCTTGGCCTGCCAATCGCCCGGCACCATGATCTGCTTGTCCATCATCCACTCGCCGGCCCGCACGAGCTGCGGGTGGTCCCCCGGCAGCCCCGACTCGATGAGCGCGTTGACCGCGAGCGAGGTGTCCCAGACGGGCGACACGCACGGCTGATAGTGGAGCGCGTCCCGGGTTTCCACACCCAGGTTCTCGATCTCCTTGACCTGACCGCGGAGCAGCGGATGGTCGTCCGAGTAGCCCAGCGTGCGGAGTGCCAGGACCGCGTTCGTCATGGCCGGGAAGATTCCGCCGAGCCCGCCCGGCACCGCTAGCCGCTCCTCGAGCCACCGTCGCGCCGCCTCGATAGCGCGCCCACGGAAGGGACGGGGGCCGAGCCGCTCCCAGCCCTTGAGCGCGTCGTCCACGCCGATGAAGAGGTTCTTCCAGATGAAGCGCTTGGGGGAGAAGGGGCGTGGGATACGCCTGAACCGCAGGCTCGCCCGCTCGCGCGGCACTGGCCAGAGCTCGTCGAGCCGGCAGGACTCGGGCAGCCGCTTGACGGGCTTGGAATCCATGAGGATCAGGAGCGGGACGATGACCGTCCGCGACCAGTAGGAGACCTCGTGGAGGTTGAAGTAGGACCAGCGGGGCAGGAGCATGAACTCGACCGGCATGGCCGGCACGCCCCGCCAGTCGTATTCGTCGAAGAGCGCGAGGAGGACCTTGGTGAAGACGTCGGCCTCCACGGGACCGCCCCAGTCGTGTATGAGCGTGCGTGCCCTGGCCATGGCCGGGTCGTCCA
>JACORX010000367.1 GCA_016179165.1 Candidatus Rokuibacteriota bacterium
GCCCAGCAGAGCCTCGAAACCCGCAACCGCGAGCTCGCGATCACGCTCGACGAGCTCCAGGCTTCGCGCCAGCGGCTCGAGGTGCTCGAGCAGCTCAAGGGCGAGCTGTCCAAGTTCGTGCCCGATGCGGTCAAGGAGCTGCTCGATCGCGACCCGTCGGCGACCCAGCTCGAGAAGCACCAGGAGGAGGTCTCCGTCCTCTTCCTCGACATCGCGGGCTACACGCGCCTCTCCGAGCAGGTCGAAGCCAAGCGGCTGAACCAGCTCGTGCAGACGTACTTCTCGGCCTTCCTCGAGATCATCCGCAAGCACCAGGGCGACGTGAACGAGACGGCGGGCGACGGTCTCATGGTCATCTTCCAGTCCAAGAGCCGCGAGCCGGGCCGCGGCCCCGTGGACCACGCGCTCAACGCCGCGCGCGCGGCCCTCGCGATCCGCGAGCGCACGGTGGAGCTGAACGAGGAACACGCGGGCGTCTTCCCGTCCGTCGCGCTGCACATGGGCATCAACACGGGCGAGGCGTGGGTGGGCGCCACCAAGATAGGCGGTGCGGGCGCCCAGCGCTGGACGTTCACCGCCACCGGGCCCACGACCAACCTGGCCGCGCGTTTCGCCGGCTCCGCCCAGGGCGATGAGATCGTCGTCGGCCCCACGACCGCCGAGCGCGTCAGGGGCGCCTTCGTGCTGGAAAACCTCGGCGAGAAGAGCTTCAAGAACGTTTCGCAGCCACTGCGCGTCTACCGCATCATCCCCCCCGGGGTCTACGACAAGATCGCCTGACCCAGCGCGCTACTGGCCGTTGCCGGCGGAGTCCCAGCTGATGATGCTGACGCGGTAGCCGATGCCCGTCTTCTCGAGGGGCACTTCGAAGGAGATGCGGCTGAAGCCGCCGACATAGCCCGGCGCGAGACCGGTGGCGGTCGCGATGACCTGACCCTGGGCGTCGAGCGTGGCGACCCGCAGGCGAATGTTAGCGACGCCGTTTCCGCGGGTGTTCTGGACGTAGCCCGCGATCAGCGCCGATCCCTTCTTGGTCTGGGCGGTCTCCCACGTCACCTGAAAACGGCCGTCGCTGAACGAGTTGGCCATGTCCTGTTGCCGTACCTGGACCTGGGCGGCGCAGGCGCCGAGCGACAGGGCGCAGGCCAGAAGCGCCGCGCCGATCGTCATCCGGGAACTGATCATGGAAACCTCCACGCCCTTTAGAGGCGCTTCGCTGACCGAAAGGTTCCGCCGACAGGCTCGCTAACGGCGGCCGCCCGCCATTCTTAGGGACTCGGGTGAGGCGCGAAGGCGGGCCATGGCGAGCACGCCGAAGGCCGGCCCCGGGGCCAGCATGGCGAAGGCCCAGCTCCACCCGACCCTGCCCACCACCAGCGGGATGACCCAGATGGAGACCATGGTCAGCGCGAAGCCAACGCAGGTCTGCGCTGTGAGGGCGGTGCCGACGTAGGCGGGCGGGGAGAGCTCGGTCACCGCCGTCGAGAACTGGGCCGAGTCGGCGACCACCGTGATGCCCCAGAACACTGCGAGAGCGAACGTGAGCGCCGGGGGCCCGCCGAACGAGAGACCGATCGTCGCCGCGCAGAGGCCCGAGAACGCCATGGCCGCCATCGTCAGCGCGGTCCTGCCCCAGCGGTCTGCGAGCGCGCCGCCCGCATAGGCGCCGAGCGCGCCGCCCAGCCCCATGGCGACGAAGGTCGCCGCCGGGCCGTTGAGCCCCAGGTAGCTGCCGCCGCCGCGGGCCTCGAGGCTCGCGGTCAGGAAGACGCCGAGCCAGGCCCACATCGGGTAGAGCTCCCACATGTGACCGAAGTAACCGAAGCACGCCAGCCGTGGACCGCGCCCGCGAAAGACGGCGCCCGCCATGCGCAGATCGAAGCGCGCGGCAGGGAAGCGGTCGGGGCCCTCGGTGACGCGGAGCCAGACGAGCGCCGCGGCCGCGAGCGAGAGCCCCGAGGCCGCGAGCAGGGTTCCGCGCCAGGGCAGGTCGGTCAGCCCGCGGATCAGATGCGGCGCGGCCGAGCCCACGGTCAGCGCGCCCACGAGAATGCCGATGGCGAGCCCGCGTCCCTCGCGGAACCACGTGGCGACGATCTTCATGGCCGGCGGATAGGCGCCCGCCATGCAGAGGCCCGTCGCGAATCGAAGCACGAGCGCGGGCGCGAGGCTCTCGACCCAGAGGGCGAGCGTCCCGTTGAGCGCGGCGCCCGCCACGGCGCTCCAGAGCATGAGCAGGCGGGGCGAGACGATATCGGGCAGGTTGGCGAGTGCCGAGCCCAGCGTGCCGAGGATGAAGCCCGCCTGGACCGCGATGGTCAGCCCCGCTCGACCGCCGTCGCCGAGATGCCATTCGCGTGAGAGCGCGGGCAGCACGGCGGCGGCGCTGAACCAGAGCGACAGCGCGCCCAGCTCGGCCAGGGAGAGGAAGAAGAGCGCCCGCCAGCGTCCCTGGGCGGGCTCGGCCACGCCGGCTACTTGGTGAGGGTGTAGCCCGAAAGATAGCGCATCCGGCTCATCATGGCGCCACCGAGAATACCATCGTTCGGCGGGTTGACTAAACGCCGGCCTTCGCCTAGCATCCGAAGCGTGGCCCCGTCAAGGATGACGCTCGACGAGCATCTTGCCCGGCAGCAGGCCACGCTTGCCTCGGATCAGGCCCGCGGCATGGCCCTGGTCGTCAGCCGCATCGGCAGCGTCGCCGCCGTCATCGCCCAGGAGCTGGCGCACGCCGCGCTGCGGGTCCAGCTCGGCTACGCGGGAGGCACCAACCTCACGGGCGATCAGGTCAAGAAGCTCGACGTCTGGGGCCACGAGATCATGACGGCCGCGCTTCGCAAGAGCGGGGCGTGCGCCGCGCTCGTCTCGGAGGAGGCGCCCGAGCCCATCGAGATGCCCGAAGGCAAGGGATCGACCGGCCTCGTGGTCGCCTGTGATCCGGTGGACGGGTCTTCCAACCTCGACGTTAATGGAACCGTCGGCACGATCTTTTCCCTGCGCCCGAGCCGAGGGTGGGATCCGGCCGGGCCGGCGGCGCTCGGCCCCGGCACGGAGCAGATCGCTGCGGGCTATGTCATGTACGGGCCCGCGACCACGCTCGTGTACACGGCGGGCAGCGGCACACACGGCTTCACGATGGACCGCGCCACGGGCGAATTCTTCCTGACGCACCCCGACATCCGCATCCCGCAGAAGGGCAAGGTCTACGGCATCAACGAGGGCAACATCTCCACCTGGCATCCGGGGCAGCGCGCATTCGTCGAATACCTGCGCACGCCCGACAAGGCAACCGGGCGCCCGTATTCGCTGCGCTACTCCGGCGCCATGGTCGCCGACGTCCACCGCACGCTGCTCGACGGCGGGCTCTTCATGTACCCCGCCGACATGCGTGACCCCGCCAAGCCCAAGGGCAAGCTCCGGCTTCTCTATGAGGTGGCGCCGATGGGCATGATCGTTGAGCAGGCGGGGGGACGCGCCAGCACGGGCACCGAGCGCGTGCTCGATGTCACGGCCACCGAATACCACCAGCGGGCGGCGATCATCGTCGGCAGCCCGGACGACGTCGCGCTCGCCGAAGAATTCTACCGCCGGTAGTCCTCAAGAAAGGACGGGGACCCCAAAATGGAAGCGCGCGTACGCGAGATCCTCTCCTGGTATTCGAGCGACAACCCGGGCACCCGCACCAACCTGGCCCGGCTGCTCACGCACGGGCGCCTGGCCGGCACCGGCCGTCTCGTCATCCTGCCGGTGGACCAGGGCTTCGAGCACGGCCCGGCCCGGAGCTTCGCCGTGAACCCGCCGGGGTACGATCCCGCGTACCACTTCCGCCTCGCACTCGAGGCGGGCTGCAACGCGTACGCGGCGCCGCTGGGCTTCATCGAGGCGGCAGTGTCCGAGTTCGCCGGCGAAATCCCACTGATCCTCAAGATCAACAACCACGACGTGCTCAACGACGAGAAGGACCCGCTCTCCGCCGTAACGGGCTCGGTCAAGGACGCGCTCCGGCTGGGCTGCGTCGCCGTCGGCTTCACGATCTACCCGGGCTCGGCCAACGCGCAGGCCATGTACCAGCAGTGCCGCGAGATGATCGCCGAGGCCAAGGCCAACGGCCTCGTCGCGGTGGTCTGGTCCTACCCGCGCGGCTCGTCGATCAGCAAAGAGGGAGAGACCGCGATCGACGTCGTGGCCTACGCCGCGCAGATCGCCGCGCAGCTGGGGGCGCACGTCATCAAGGTCAAGCCGCCCACCCAGCACATCGAGCTGCCCGACGCGAAGAAGGTCTACGAGAAGACCGGCGTGCCGATCTCGACGCTGGCCGAACGCGTGCGCCACGTCGTCCAGTCGGCCTTCGACGGCCGGCGCGTGGTCATCTTCTCGGGCGGCGCCACCAAGGAAAACGACGAGGCGATCTTCGACGAGTGCCGGGCCATCCGCGACGGCGGCGGCTTCGGCTCCATCATCGGGCGGAACTCGTTCCAGCGCCAGAAGCCGCGCGCGCTCGAGTTCTTGTCCACGGTGATGAAGATCTACTCGGGCGAAATGAAGTAGCCGCCCCGTGGCGGGAGCGAAGCCAGTGGCGATCACTCCGACAGAAGCGCAGGTGCGCGAGTACATGCGCACGCTATCCAACTGGGGGCGCTGGGGCAAGGACGACGAGCTGGGCACGATCAACCTGATCACCCCCCAGAAGCGTGCCGCGGCCGCGGCGCTGGTCTAAGACGGGGTCGGCGTTACATGCGAGCGTCCTTGGTCGACCGTGATCACCGCGGAGACGACCGTCCAGCCCATGCGCTTCTTGGTGTACTCCGGCGAGGGCTGGGACCACGACTCCA
>JACORX010000369.1 GCA_016179165.1 Candidatus Rokuibacteriota bacterium
CGCACCCTGGGCGCGGGCGCGCGCCGGTCCGTAGCCGCCGCCGCCCGGAGTGCTGACGAGGACCGTGTCTCCGTGAGCCCGCACGTGCTGGCGGCGATGATCCACCTTCTTGCCGTTGATCCTGACGTCGCCGATGCCGCCGGGCCCGCCGCCGGCGAGACCCGGAGCGGGGAAGCGCGTGCGCTCGGCCATGAAGCTCACCACGATCGGCCGCCGCGAGCGGCTCTCGAAGAGCACGTCCTGGCCGAGACCTCCGCGGAAGCGCCCCTGCCCGCCGGAGGCCGCGCGCATGCGCTTGTGGCGGAAGAAGAGCGGGCTGTTGCGCTCCGCGATCTCGACGGGCGTGCTCGAGATGTTGCTCGGCCAGGAGAGCACGTGCTCGCCGTCCTTCACCGCCGTCGCGCCCATGCCGCCGTTGAAGAAGAGCACGTTGGTGTACGGGCGCCCGTCGTCGCGCGTGCCCGATTGCGCCACAACCCAGAGCGGAGAGCCCGCGCCCGCCATCACCTTGTCGGGGATGATCTGGTGGAGCGCGCCCAGGACCAGCACGGGCACGTAGTGCCCCGTCTGGGCGCGGCTGACGACGGCGGCGGGAAACTTCGGATTCAGGAGGCAGCCCTTGGGCGCCTCGACCTTGACCGGACGGTACATGCCCTCGTTGTTCGGCAGGCCGGGGAGGAGAGCGCAGCGCACCGCGTAGGCCGTCATTGCATAGGTGTATGCCATGACACAGTTGATCGCGCGAGGTTGGGCGGGCGACGTGCCCGTGTAGTCCGCGATGATCTCGTCTCCCCTGACCGTGAGCGCGATCCTGAACTGGTAGGGCTTCTCGAAGCCGTCGGTCTCGAGGGCAAAGCGGTAGGTGCCGTCCGGCACAGCAGCAATCGCGTGCCGCATGGCGCGCTCGGACCTCAAGAACAGCTCGTCACCCACCGCGTCGAGGGACGTCAGGTCGTAGTCGTCCATCAGCCGCGTCACGCGGTCGTCCATCAGCTCGTTGGCGCTCACCTGCGCCCAGATGTCGCCCATGGTCTGGTCCGGCGTGCGGACGTTGGCGCGGATGAGCTGGATCAGCGTCGGGTCGGCCACTCCGTCCCTGCTAAACCGGCTGACCGGTATGTGCAGGCCTTCTTCGAAGAGCTCGCGCGCCTCCATGGCGCGGATGCGTCCGCCGATGTCGGGCATGTGGGAGGTGGTGGCCGAGAAGGCGACCAGCCGGCCCCTGTGGAAGATCGGCTTCACGAGACAGACGTCGCTCATGTGGCCCGTGCCCTGCCAGGGGTCGTTGGTGATGAACACATCGCCCGGCTTCATGCCGCCGGCGCCAAACTCGCTCAGGAAGTGGCGGACGGTCGCGGGCAGCGTCCCGATGAAGGACGGGATGCTCCCGGAGTTCTGAGCCAGCGCGAAGCCCCGCGCGTCGGTCAGGACGCAGGCGAAGTCGTTGGCCTCGTTGGAGAGCGTGGAGAAGGACGTCCGCACGATGGCCTTGGCCGCCTCGTCCACGACGGAGATGAGCCGCGTCCAGATGACCTCGAGCGTGATCGCGTCGAAGCGGGAGGTCATGAGCGCGTCCCTGTCTCTTTGATGCGGGCGAAGCTCCAGACATCGCGCGGCACCGGGCCTAGGTTCGGGAAGAGCACCCAGCGTCGGAGCATGCCTTCCCTGACCATGCCGACCTTCTCGAGCACACGCTGGGACGCCACGTTCTCGAGATCCACCGTGGCCCACACACGATGGATCTCCGGTTGAGCGATCACCCACTCGACCACAGCGCCGGCCGCCTCCGTCATGAGACCGTGGCCCCAGTAGCGCTGAGCGAGCACGTATCCTACTTCAGCGCGGCAAGCGGTGAGGCGGAAGTCGATCATCCCCGCAGCGGGTCCGCCCTCCGACATCGTGATGAGCCAGGAAAACATGTTCCCCGCCTTCCGCCCCGCCACGCAGTGCTGCTCGAGGAAGTTCCGCGTCTCGTCCAGGCTCCGGTGCGGCGACCACGTGGTGTACCGCGCGACCTGCGCATCCTGCGTATACGCGTCGAAGATTGCCGCGGCGTCCTCAACCACCGGCGGGCGGAGCCGGAGCCGAGGCGTCTCGAGCATAGCCGGTGGATTCATGCCGCGCCCAGCGTCAGGACGATGTTGCCGCTCGACGCCACGTGGGCGCTACCGCCGGGGCCGACGACGAGCGTCGAGCCCTCCTCCTCGAGGACGGCGGGGCCCTCGATCTCGTCGCCGACGCCGAGACGGTAGCGGTCGTAGACCGCGGTCTCGACGAAGCCGCCCGCCTCGCTGAAGTACGCGGGCCGCTTCCCCTTGAGCGCGGCGTCGGCGCCCTTGCCCTTCCCGCCCTGGAGCACCACCTCGCTGCCGGACACGGGCGCGCGCGCGGACACGCGGATGTTCAAGAACTCCACGGCAACACCCGGCGGCGTCAGCGAGAATTTCTCGCGGTACGCCAACTCGAACGCCGCCGTCAGCTTCGTGCGGCACTCGGCGCCGTCGTCATAGGGACCCTCGGGCAGCTCGACGACTAAGTTGAAGCCCTGGCCCAGGAAGCGGCCGTCCGCGAGACGCTTCACGGTCGCCGTCTCGAGCTTGAGGCCGGTGTCGGCCATGACCGCACGCGCCTCGTCCTCGAGGCGTCTGAACGCGGCCTCGAGCGACGCGATGTTGCCTGTGTCGAGACGGACCCCGACCGTGGCCACGCGGTCGACGCGCGCCGGCGCGACGAGAAGGCCCAGCGCCGATGCGACGCCGGCGGACGGTGGGCAGATCACCCGGGAGATCCCGAGCTTCCGCGCGACCTCTCGGGCGTGGACGGGCCCCGCGCCGCCGGTGCAGAGGA
>JACORX010000364.1 GCA_016179165.1 Candidatus Rokuibacteriota bacterium
GGCGTCAACGAAGCAGATGGCCCTTATCGGCGGCCTACAGGGGCTTCTTGATCAACTGGGCCAGCTCTCCAACTACTCCGCGGCGGAAGGTCAGCACGCAGACGACGAAGATGAGCCCCTGGATGATCGTCACCCAGGCGCCCAGCTGGGCCAGGTAGTGCTCCAGCGTGATCATGATGAAGGCGCCGACGACGGGGCCGAAGACCGTGCCGAGGCCTCCCAGGAGGGTCATGAGCACCACCTCGCCCGACATGGTCCAGTGCACGTCGGTCAGCGAGGCCAGCTGGAAGACGATGGCCTTGGTGCCGCCCGCGAGCCCCGCCAGCGTGCCCGAGAGCACGAAGGCCAGGAGCTTGTAGCGCTCGGCGGCGTAGCCCAGGGAGACCGCGCGCGGCTCGTTCTCGCGGATGGCCTTGAGCACCTGGCCGAAGGGCGAGTGGATCACGCGGTAGACGACGAGGAAACCCGCCAGGAAGATCGCCAGCACCACAAAATACATCGTGAGCGTGTGACGGAGATCGAGGACGCCCAGGAACATCCCGCGCGGCACCGCCTGGATGCCGTCTTCCCCATGAGTGAAAGGCGCCTGGAGGAAAAAGAAGTAGATCATCTGCGCGAACGCGAGCGTGATGTTGGCGAAGTAGATGCCCCTGCTCCGGATGGCCAGCGCCCCGATCGCGACGCCGAGAGCCGCCGCCGCCGCGGTGCCCGCCAGGATGGCGAGTTCGGGCGGCCACCCCCAGACCTTGGCTGTGTGCGCCGAGATGTAGCCGGCCGATCCGAGGAAGACGGCGTGGCCAAACGACAGGAGCCCGACATAGCCGATCAAGAGGCCGAAGGCGCAGGCGAAGAGGCCAAAGCAGAGGGCCTTCATGAGGAAGAGCGGGTAGACGAAGAAGGGCGCCACGACGAGGAGAAGGAGCATGACCGCGAAAGCCGCGACCTGGTGGCCGGCCGCGGCGGCGGGCGTCTCGAGGAGGGGCGCGGGCGCGACCTCCTGGGCCGCGGTCATCCTATTTCTCCCGCCCGAAAAGCCCCGTGGGACTGACCAACAGCACGACGGCCATGATCACGAAGATCACCGTGTTGGAGGCTTCCGGGTAGAAAACCTTGGTCAGTCCCTCCACCACGCCCAGCGCGAAGCCGGTGACGATGGAGCCCATGATGGACCCCATGCCGCCGATGACGACGACGGCAAACACCACGATGATGAGGTCGGCGCCCATCAGTGGGCTGACCTGGTAGATGGGCGCCGCCAGCACTCCCGCCACACCCGCCAGGGCGACGCCGAACCCGTACGTGAGCGTCACCATGCGCGGCACGTTGACGCCGAAGGCCTGGACCAGCGAGGGGTTCTCGGTGGCGGCGCGGAGGTACGAGCCCAACTTGGTCCGTTCGATGACGTACCACGTCCCGAGGCACAACCCGAGCGAGAACACGATGACCCAGGCGCGGTAGTTCGGCAGGAACATGAAGCCGAGGTTCCGACCTCCGGCGAGCTGCGCCGGCATGGCGTAGGGCAGCCCCGAGGAGCCGAACTGGTGACGGAACATCCCCTGGATCACAAGGGCGAAGCCGAACGTCAGCAGGAGTCCGTAGAGGTGGTCCAAGTGGTAGAGCCGCTTGAGCATGGTCCGCTCGAGCACGATCCCGAAGAGACCCACGACGATCGGCGCCACGAGGAGCGCCCACCAGTACCCGAGCCCCGACCACTGCAGCAGGAAGTATGCGGCGAACGCGCCCATCATGTACTGGGCGCCGTGGGCGAAGTTGATGATGTTGAGCAAGCCGAAGATGACCGACAGCCCGAGGCTCAGCATGGCGTAGAACGAGCCGTTGATCAGCCCGATCAGGAGCTGGCCGAAGAGAGCCTGGGTGGGAACGCCGAAGACGGTGGACATCAGTCGGTGTCGGGCGGCCGGGCGGCGGAGAGCGGGGGCACACCCGCTCTCCGCCGCGCGCTCACGCTACTTCTTCACCAGCGGGCAGTCGCCCTGGTCGATGGGACGGAACGCCTGCTCCGCCGGGATGGTCGCCCGGATCTTGTAGTAGTCCCAGGCGTACTTCGACTCCGCGGGCTTCTTGACCTCGATGAGGTACGCGGGGTGGACCTTCCGCCCGTCGGCGCGGATCGTGCCCTTGCCGAAGAGCGGGTCGTCCGTCGGCATCTCCTTCATCTTGGCGATCACCTTGGTGCCGTCGTCCGACTTGAGGGCCTCGACCGCCTTGAGGTAGTGGAGCACGCCGGCGTAGGCGCCGGCGTGGATCATGGTCGGGTGGATGCCCCGGTTGCGCTCGGCGAAGCGCTTCGCGAAGGCGCGCGTCTTGTCGTTCATGTCCCAGTAGAACGTCTCGGTGAAGAGGAGGCCCTGGGCCTTCTCGAGCCCGAGGGCGTGGACGTCGGTGAGGAAGACGAGGAGGCCGGCGAAGTTCTGACCGCCCTTGACGATGCCGAACTCGGCCCCCTGCTTGATCGCGTTGGTCGTGTCTGCGCCGGCGTTGGCGAGCCCGATGACCTTGGCCTTGGAGGCCTGCGCCTGGAGGAGGAACGACGAGAAGTCCTGGGTGCTGAGGGGATGCCGGACCTTACCCAGCACCTTGCCGCCGTTCTTGACCACGACGGCCTCGGTGTCGCGCTCGAGCGCGTGGCCGAATGCGTAGTCGGCGGTGATGAAGAACCAGCTGTCGCCGCCGGTCTTGACGATGGCGTTGCCCGTGCCGTTGGCCAGCGCCCAGGTGTCGTAGGTCCAGTGGATCGTGTTGGGCGAGCAGGCCTTGCCGGTCAGGTCGGAGGTCGCCGCCGACGAGACGATGAACGCCTTGGCCTTGTCGCGCGTGATCTGGCTGACCGCGAGCGCCACGCCCGAGTTGGGCACGTCGACCATCAGGTCCACCTTGTCCACGTCGTACCACTGCCGGGCGATGGCCGAGCCGACGTCGGCCTTGTTCTGGTGGTCGGCGGCGATGACCTCGACCTTCATGCCCTTGGCGGCCGCGCCGAAGTCCTCGACCGCCATGCGCGCCGCAACCACGGAGCCGGGGCCCGCCAGGTCGGCGTACAGCCCGGACTGGTCGTTCATCACCCCGATCTTGACGACGCCGTCCGAGATCTGGGCCTGAGCCGGGTCAGCGGCGAAAGCCAGCACAGCCGCCAGCGCTATCAGTGTCTTCCTCATCATGGGTCTCCTGCTCCTTTACTCGGTTAGTGATGGATCCGGGCGCCGGGATTATACCCCAAGGTAGTCGTGCAGCTTGCCCCTGCTCGCCTCGAGCGCCTCGTTCGGAATCATGTCCACGACGCGGCCGCGCTCCATGACGTAGTGGCGGTCCGCCATGGTCGCCGCGAAACGGAAGTTCTGCTCGACAAGCAGTATGGTGAAGCCGTCGGCCTTGAGCCGCCGGATGGTGGCCCCGATCTGCTGGACGATGACGGGCGCGAGCCCCTCCGTCGGCTCGTCCAGCAGCAAGAACCGGGCGCCCGTGCGGAGGATCCGGCCGACGGCCAGCATCTGCTGCTCGCCGCCGGAGAGCTTGGTGCCCTGGCTCCTCAACCGCTCCTTGAGGTTGGGAAAAAGCCCGAAGACGGCGTCCACGCCAAGCCCGCCCTCGCGCACCACGGGCGGCAGCAGCAGGTTCTCCTCGACGTGGAGGCTCGCGCAGATGCCGCGGTCCTCGGGGCAGAAGGCCAGGCCCAGGCGCGCGATGCGGTTGGACGGCAGCATGATGAGCTCTCGCCCGTCGAAGCGGACCGAGCCGCGACGGCGGGACACCATGCCCATCACCGACTTGAGCGTCGTGGTCTTGCCCGCGCCGTTCCGGCCGAGGAGCGTCACCACCTCTCCCTGCCGCACGTCGAACTCCACGCCGTGGAGGATGTGCGACTCGCCGTACCAGGCGTGCAGGTCCCGCACCTCGAGCAGCGCGCGCTCAGCCATCAGGCCCTCAGCCGTCACCCTGGCCCATGTAGGCCTGGATGACGTCGGGGTTGCGCGACACGGCGGCGTAGTCGCCCTCGGCCAGGATCTCGCCGCGAGCCAGGACCGTGATGGTGTCCGACAGGTTCGCGACGACGCTCAGGTTGTGCTCGACCATGAGCACCGTCCGGTTCGCCGCGGCCTGCTTGATCAGGGCCGAGATGCGGTCCACGTCCTCGTGGGTCATGCCGGCGGTCGGCTCGTCGAGCAGCAGCATCTCGGGCTCGAGCGCGAGCGTCGTCGCGATCTCGAGCGCGCGCTTCCGTCCATAGGGCAGCTCGACCGCCTGAAGCCCGGCGAAGCCTCCAAGCCCGACGGCCTCCAGCAGCTCCCGCGCGCGGCCGTTCAGCGCATCGAGCGTCCCCTGCGAGCGCCAGAAGTCGAACGACCCGCCGCGCCGCCGCTGGAGCGCGATGCGCACGTTCTCGAGCACCGTCAGATGCGGGAACACGGCCGAGATCTGGAACGAGCGCACGAGCCCCTGCCGGGCGATGTCCGCCGGGCGCGAGCCCGTGATGTCCCGGCCGTTGAAGGTGATGCGCCCGCGCGTCGGCACCAGGAAGTGGGTCAGGAGGTTGAAGCAGGTCGTCTTCCCCGCCCCGTTCGGCCCGATCAGGGCGTGAATGGTCCCGCGCCGAACCCGGAGGCTGACATCCTTGACCGCCACGAAGCCGCGAAATTCCTTGGTCAGACCAACGGTCTCGAGGATCACGTCGGTGGGCATCGTCGGCCGATGATAGCGGTGGCGTTCGGACCGCGCAAGCGGATATCATGCCTGCCATGAACCCACGACTCCTCTTCATCGGCGCAGGCGCGATCGGCAGCTATCTCGGCGGCTTCCTCTCCCGGGCCGGGCACGAGGTCACGCTCGTGGACCCCTGGCCCGAGCAGGTCGAGGCGATACGCGCCCGGGGCATCAGCGTGACCGGGCCGCACGAGCCCTTCGAGGCACGGCCCACGGCGCTCCACGTCCACGAGGCGCAGCGGCTCGCGGCGGACTTCGACGTCGCGTTCGTCGCGATGAAGGCCTACGACACGGCGTGGGCGACGCACATGGCCCTGCCCCGCCTCGGGCCCGATGGCTACGTTGTCTCGGCGCAGAACTGCTGGAACGACCCCGCCGTCGCGGCCATCGCCGGGCCGGATCGCTCGGTCGGGCTCGTCATGTCCAAGATCGCGGTCGCCCTCTGGGAGCCCGGGCGCGTCGAGCGAGGGGCCGAGAAGGGCAGCGGCTCGGGGCACGACGTGTTCCGCGCCGGCGAGCACGACGGCAGGATCACGCCCCGCGTCGAGGCGCTGGCCAAGATGCTCACCGTCATCGACGGCGCCAAGGCGACGGACAACCTCTGGGGCGAGCGCTGGTCCAAGCTCTGCGCGAACGCGATGGGGAATCCCGTCCAGGCGATGACCGGGCTCGGCAGCCTCGAGGTCGCGGCACAGCCGCGGGGGCGCGAGATCACCATCCGCCTCGGATCCGAGTCGGCCCGCGTCGGGCTGGCGGCCGGCTACTCGATCCCCAAGTTCGGCGGCGCGGAGGCAAAGACCTGGGCGGCCGCGGACGACGGGGCCGTCTACGCCGAGCTCGACGCCATGCTCGTGCCCAAGGGCGGCTCGAGCCGGAACTGGCGCGCCTCGATGGCGCAGGACGTGGTCAAGGGACGGCGCTCGGAGATCGAGCAGATGAACGGCCACGTGGTCGCTCGCGGGCGCGAGCTGGGGGTCTCCACGCCGGTCTCGACCGCGGTGATAGGCCTCGTGCGAGAGATCGACGCGGGCGCCCGGAGGCCCGCCCCCGAGCTGATCGAGCAGGCCCTCAAGGCGGCCAGCGCCTAGCCTGCTTTGTTCACGAACGCGTGTTGCGCGTCCTACCCGCCCCCTCACCCTACCCTCTCCCCCTCAGGGGGCGAGGGGACCGAAATGGCTCCCTCTCCCTCGGAGAGGGAGAGGGTAGGGTGAGGGTGGCGACGTCTTCACGAATAATCCGCGCTAGTACACCAGTTCGTGGATGAACCATAGCGAGATCGTCAGCTTCCTCTGGGGGGTCGCGGACCTGATCCGCGACACCTTCAAGCGCAACAAGTATCAGGACGTGATCCTGCCCCTCACCGTCCTGCGCCGGCTCGACTGCGTGCTGGCCCCCACCAAGGAGAAGGTCCTCCGTCGGAAGGAGGAGCTGCGCGGCCCCGGGCTGCAAGACCTCGACGGGCAGCTCCGCAAGGCGTGCGGCTTCGCCTTCTACAACACCTCGCGCTACGACTTCGAGAAGCTCCGCGCCGACGCGCCCCAGCTCGCGGCCAACCTGCGCAACTACATCGCCGGCTTCAGCTCGAACATGCGCGAGGTGCTCGA
>JACORX010000035.1 GCA_016179165.1 Candidatus Rokuibacteriota bacterium
AAGAGCCTCGGGTTTCCCTCCCGAAAAGAGCTGCTCGAGGAGTACAAGCGGCGCACCAGCTGGGTGCGCGCGCTCTACGACCGCGTGGTGCCGGCATGAGCGCGCGCTTCTTCGTCGTGGACGGGCCGGGCTACCTCTACCGCGCCTACCACGCGCTGCCGTACCTCTCGAACTCCAAGGGCCAGGCCACCCATGCGGTCCGCGGCGTGTCCACCATGCTCTTGAAGCTCCTCCGGGAGGAGACCCCCGAGTACGCGGCCGTGGCCTGGGATCCGCCGGGCCCGACATTTCGAGAAGAGAAGCTGCCGTCGTACAAGGAGACCCGCCCCAGCATGCCGGACGATCTCCGGAGCCAGATCGCGCTCGTCAAGCGGGTCTTCGAGGCGCTCCGGCTGCCGTGCTTGGAGCTGCCCGGCTTCGAGGCCGACGACGTGCTCGGCACGCTCGTCGAGAAAATGCGGAGGGAGCCGGTCGAGATGGTCCTCGTCACCGGCGACAAGGACATGCTCCAGCTGGTTGGGCCGCGCGTGCGGGTGCTCTCGACGAATGCGCGCGGCGAGCCCGTCTGGTTCGACGCCGACGCCGTCACCGCCAAGTGGGGCGTCGGCCCCGAGCAGATCCCGGATCTGCTCGCCCTCATGGGGGACAGCATCGATAACATTCCCGGCGTGCCCGGGGTCGGTCAGAAGACCGCCGTGAAGCTCATCAGCCAATTCGGCAGCGTCGAGCGGCTCTACGAGAACCTCACGCTCGTGCCCGGGAAGGTCCGCGAGACGCTGGCCGCCAATCGCCGGCAGGCGCTCCTGTCGCGAGATCTGGCGACGGTGAGCACGCGGGTTCCCATCGACCAGGAACTCGAGGCCTTCCGGCGCCGGGAGCCCGACTGGGAGCGGCTGCGGGCGCTCTGGACCGAGCTCGAGTTCGACTCGCTGCTACGCCTGCTCCCCGCACAGGAAGCGCCCGGTATCACGTCCGAGTCTCTGCCGAGCCTGGAGGGAGACGCGGCGCTTCAGCGGTGGCTCACCGCCGTCCCGGCGGACGACCCCGTGGCCGTGGACTGGGTGGGCGAGGGAGGACCGCCCGAGCCCGCGCTCGGAGCGCTCGGCCTCTTCCATCCGGCTGCCGGCGCCGCGATTCTGACTCTCGGGCCCGACGCTCCAGACTTCGATGGGCGGAAGCTGATCGGCCACGACGTCAAGCACCTGATCGAGTGGTGGCTGGCCCGCCGCGGGGCTCCTCCAGCCTTCGAGGACACGGCCGTCGGCGCCTATCTCCTGAACCCGGCGCGCACCAATTACAAGCTGGACGAGGTCTGCGCCGACCTCCTAGGCGAGGGGCCGGGTCTCGCTGCGCCGGGCAGCCGGGCGCGGTGGATCTGGCAAATCTGGGAGATGCTGCCGCGCGCGCTCAGGGAAGTCGGGCTCCACACGCTCTACGACGACCTCGAGCGGCCGCTGGTACCGGTGCTGGCGGCGATGGAGCGCCACGGCATCCGCGTGGATCCGGGGCGTCTCGCGGACTTCTCCAAGGAGCTCGACCTGGCTCTCGAGCGGCTAACGCGCGAGATCTACGTCCTGGCCGGGGAAGAGTTCAACATCGGCTCGCCCAAGCAGATGGCGCGGATCCTCTTCGACACGCTCAAGCTCCCGCCGGTCAAGAAGACCAAGACGGGGTATTCGACCGACGCCGACGTCCTCGAGCAGCTGGCGCTGGGCCACGAGCTGCCGGCCAAGATCATCGAGCACCGGACGCTCAGCAAGCTCAAGTCCACCTACGCCGACGCGTTGCCGGTCCTGATCAACTCGGCCACAGGACGGATCCACACGTCCTTTAACCAGCTCGTCACCGCGACGGGAAGACTCTCCTCGTCGGCGCCCAACCTCCAGAACATTCCTATCCGCACCGAGCTGGGCCGGCGGATCCGCGCGGCCTTCGTGCCCGAGGCCGGATGGCGCTTCGTCGCGGCGGACTACTCGCAGATCGAGCTGCGCATCCTGGCTCACGTCTCGGGAGAGGAGAGCCTCATCGCCGCGTTCCGCGCCGGCGAGGACATCCACCGCCGCACGGCGGCCGAGGTCTTCGGCCTCGAGCTGTCGCAGGTGACCGACCAGCAGCGCGACGTGGCGAAGACCACGAATTTCTCCGTCATCTACGGCGTCACGGCCTTCGGGCTCTCGCGCGGGCTCGCGATGACGCCCAAGCAGGCGCAGGAGTTCCTCGACCGCTTCTTCGCGCGTCACCCGATGGTCAAGGCATGGCTCGAACGCACGACCGCCGAGGGGCGCAGGCGTGGCTTCGTCCAGACGCTCCTCGGCCGGCGCCGCTACATCCCTGAGCTCCAAAGCGGCAACCCCAACCTCCGGGGCTTCGCCGAGCGCATAGCGACCAACGCGCCCATCCAGGGCACGGCCGCCGATCTCATCAAGATCGCCATGGTGCGCATGGCGGGGGCGCTCGCGGCTGGGGGCTTCAGGACCCGGATGCTGCTCCAGGTCCACGACGAGCTTCTCTTCGAGTCGCCCGGGGACGAAGTGCCGAGGCTCGAAGGCTTGGCCCGCGAGGTGATGGAATCGGCCATGGCGCTCGACGTCCCGCTCAAGGTGGACATCAAGACGGGCGCGGACTGGGCCCAGGCGTGAAGCGCTTCCTCCTGGTCGGCCTCACCGGCAGCATCGCCACCGGCAAGAGCACGGTCAGCCGGATGTTCGCCCATCTGGGCGCGCGCGTCATCGACGCCGACCTCCTCGCTCGGGAGGTCGTCATGCCGGGCCAAGCCGCCCACGCCAGAATCGTCGAGGAGTTCGGGCCTCAAGTCCTCCAGCAGGACGGCGCACTCGACCGCAAGGCGCTGGGCGCCGTGGTCTTCGCCGACGCCGCGAAGCGGAAACGCCTCGAGGAGATCACCCACCCGGCCATCGGCCTGCGCCAGCAGCGCATTCTCTCCGTCCTCGACGAGGAGGCCTTCGAGGGCGTCGTCATCTGGGACGCGGCGCTTCTCTTCGAGGGAGGCGGCGCCGCCAAGATGGACCGCGTGGTGGTGGTCTACGCTGACCCGGAGACCGAGCGGCGGCGTCTCGTGGAGCGCGACGGCCTGAGCGACGCCGACGCGCGGGCGCGGATCGCTAGCCAGATGCCCGTCGCCGAGAAGGCGAAGCTCGCGCACCACGTCATCGACAACTCCGGCACGCGCGAGGAAACCGAGCGCCGGGTGCGGACGGTATACGGCGCGCTCCTGGCCGAGCTCAAGGCCCGACGGCCCGCATGAGCCCGCGGCGCAACGCGCGGGCCCTGGCACCGAGGCCCAAGCGCCACGCCGCCTCGGGCAAGACGCGGGCGCTCGGCCAGCACTTCCTCCGCGACGACGCGGTGGCGGAGCGGATCATCGGGGAAGTCCGGCCGACGATCCGGGACCTCGTGATCGAGATCGGGCCCGGGCTGGGAGCGCTGACGGGCCGTCTCGCGCTCGCGGCGGGCAGGCTCCTGGCGCTCGAGGTGGACCCGGCGATGGCCGCGGCGCTCGTCGAGCGCTTCGCGGATGCGCCCCACGTCGAGATCTTGGTGGCCGACGCCCGCTCCTTCAACTACGCGGGGCTGTCCGCGCTCAAGCCCGACCCCGCCGGGCGCGTGCTCGTCGTGGGAAATCTCCCCTACAGCGTGGGCAAGCCTATTCTTCAAGCCCTCGTCGCGGCGGGACCGGTCGTGGACGAGATGGCGCTGATGCTCCAGAAGGAAGTCGCCGAGCGCGTGGCAGCCGGGCCCGGCGGCAAGACGTACGGGAGCCTCTCGGTGCTGACCCAGCTCTCCTGCGAGGCCCGGCTCGCCTTCACGGTGCCCCCCGGCGCTTTCCGCCCGCCGCCCCAGGTCGACTCCGCCGTGATACATCTCCGTGTCCGGCGCGCGCCGCCCGTGCCCGTGGACGATCCGGCGCGGCTGCGCGCGGTCGTCCTCGCGGCCTTCGGCCAGCGCAGGAAAAGCCTCGCGAACGCCCTGGCCTCGGGTCTGGGGCTCGGGGCCGAGCGCGCGCGGGCGATGTGTGACGCCGCGGGCATCGATGCGGGCCGCCGGGCCGAGACGCTCTCGCTCGCCGAATTCTCCCGCCTGGCCCAAGACCGGCCCCACCCGGGAGGCGGCTCATGAGCGCCGGCTTCCCGCGGCGCCATCAAGGCGTTCCGGGCTTGCCGGCCGTTCGCGCGCCTCGCACCGTGAACGGCAGCGCCACGATCATCCACGCGAGCATCACCACCTCGGAATCGCCGAAGGTGTGCTCCGTCAGCCCCGCGACCAGAAAGCCCGTGATGGCCGCGATGCTCCCGGCGACCAGGGCGCGCTCTCTGATGGCGGCCGCCGGCAGCCGCCGAAAGAGTCGCACCGCCTCCGTGAAGAACGCGGCCCAGATCCACAGCCACGCCAGCAAGCCGGCCACGCCCGTCTCCACGAGGACCTGGAGCGCGGAGTTGTGCAGATGCCCTGTGCGCTGCATGAAGGCCTCGGCCTGCGCGTAGTGGCGGTAGTCGCGCTTGACGCCGCCCGGCCCGACCCCCAGCCACGGGTGCTCCCGCCACATGGCGATCCCGCTGCGCCACATGTAGATCCGCTCCTTGACGGTGACGTCGTCGGGGTTCGTCATCGTCAGGGCCCGTTCGCGTAGGCGCTGCGGGCCACCCAGGACCGCCAGCCCCAGCATCAACAGCCCGACGGCGAGGAGCCAGCGCCACCGCCGGATCGCAGGCCAGAGGGCCAGGACGCCGGACGCGAAGCCGATCCAGGCGCCCCGCGTATAGGTTGCCGCCAGCCCCGCGAGGCTCGCGAACCACGCGAGCGCGAGCCACGGGCGAAACGTCGTATCCAGCAGCAACCGAGGCAGAGTCGCCAGCAGCGTCAGGCTCACCACCCCCGCCAGCGTCATGTAACTGCTGAAGAAGCCGCGGGCCCGGGCGCAGCGGTGGTAGAGCCAGCGCGGGAGACCGTAGTCGGCCTCCGGGCCCGGGCAGAGGCTCACCTGCAGCAGTCCGAGCGCCGCCGCCCCCGCGACGGCGAGCGCCAGGGTCGACAGCACGCGCCCGGCCTGCCCGGCGGAGTCGATCTCCTCGACGGAGACATAGAGGGCCGCGACGAGCAGGAGCTTCTTGCAGGCGAGCAGGCCCGCGCCCGGATGGGGCGCGAGAAGGGCCGACACCACGCTGACCGCGCCGAACGCCAGCACGGGGCGCCAGAGCGGCCAGCGCCCGGCGTCGCGCGCCGTGCGACCGCACAGCCGGCCGAGCCAGAGCAGCGCCAGGAGGGTGAGCGCGGTTTGGGCGAGCGTGATGGAGACGCCGAGCCCCAGGACGAACGCCGCCAGGAGCGCGCGACGGGCGGCGGTCATCCCCTCGCCGGCGCGCACGACGCCCCTAGGTCCTGGCCTTGAGCAGCAGGACCGTCCCAACCCCGGCAAAGACGATGTTCGCCGTCCACGCCGCCAGCAGCGGGGGCAGGAGATCCGCCCGCCCAAAGGTCACGGCCACGGCGTCGACCATCCAGTAGCCGACCGCTATGACGAGCGCCACGCCGAGACCCACCGCCCGGCCCCCGCTCCTCGGGGAGCTCAGCGCGAACGGGATCGCGACGAGCGCCATGATGACATGGACGAGCGGGAAGGACAGCTTCGAGTGGAGCTGCACGAGGTAGGAACCCACCTGGTGCCCTCCGGAGCGGAGCTTGGCCACGTAGGCGCGCAGCTCGAAGAAGCTCATCGTGTCCGGCAGCCGGTGGACCCGGATGAAGTCGTCCACGTGCTCCGGCATGGCGACGACCTCGTGCTGGAAGGTCGTGGAGGTGACCTGGTCGGCCGGACTGATCTGCCGCTGGATCCCGCCCCACATCTGCCACCCCTCCGGTGTCCATTGCGCCCTGGCGACATCCAGCCGGCCCAGGAGGCGAAACTCCGGATCGAGATCCAGCATCACGAGGCCGTCCAGGGACTTTGATGCGGGATCGAGGAGCGCGATCCGCAGAAACCGCGTGTCCGACGATCGATACCAGATCTGCCCCTGCCGCAGGAGATGGCGCGGGGGGAAGCCGCGGATCTTGACCCGATCCACCTCTTCGGCCCTCACCGTGATCTCCGGCAGGGCCGTTTCCTGAAATACCAGGGCCAGCAGGCTGATGCACAGCGCCATGACCAGCACGGGCGCGCACGTCCGATACAGACTGACCCCGGCCGCCTTGAGGGCGTCCAGCTCCCGCGCGCGGGTGAGCGAGAGAAACAGGAAGATCGTGGACACCAGCACGATCAGGGGCAGGCCCTTGTAGAGCTCGCGAGGGAGCAGGTAGAGGAAGTGTTGCGCGATATAGGCCCACGGCGGCTTGCCTCGGAGAAAGCGGTCCAGACTCTGGAGCAGGTCGACGATCACGGTGAGGACGCTCCCGATCAGGAGGCCGAGCCCGAGCAGCAGGAGGTACTCCCGCAGCAGATACCGGTCGATGACAAAGGTCGATCCGCGGGGCCCGCGGTCCGGGACCGCCGGCCGCACCGTGGCGACCGTCTTCCCCCAGACGGCGGTGAGCGGGCGCAGTCGCGTCGCCAGGTTCCACACGCTATCGAGCCAGCCCGTGGGCATGCCGACCGTCTCCGCGCGGAGCAGCCCCAGCCCGAGCAGGCCGAACAGCGCGTTCGGCAGCCAGATCGCCACCACGGCCGGCAGGCGCCCGGTGAGGGCCGGCTCCTCCAGCGACGTGGACAGAATGTCGTAGGCCAGCATGAGGACGACGCTCGACCCGAGCGCCCCGGCGCGTCCGCCGCGCTGGGCCTGCATGCCCAGCGGGAACGCGATGAGCACGAAGATCCACGCCGCGACCGGGAACGCAAACCGTTTGTGGAGCTCCACTCGATATGGCGCCGCCTTCCGTCCGTCGGCGGCCAGGTCGCGCGCGGTCGCCCTGAGCTGACCGAGTGACATCTCTCGTTCCGGCTTGGTCTCCTGCCCGGACGCAGCGCCGGGTGGCCTCAACGCCACGTTCATGTCGTAGATGGCGAATGTGGTGTGCCGGAACCGTCGCGGGTCTCCCGCGTCGGTTTCGTTGATGGAGCCGTCGATGAAGCGGAGGGTCACGCGACGGGTCCGCTGGTCGGCGAGGACGCGCCCCTCTCGCGCCACGATGACGCGCGACAGCGCAGGGTCTCGGTCGTCCGACGCGAGCACACCACGGAGCGCGAGCTGCGACGGGCTGACCTCCTGGACATACAGCACGATCGGCGCAAACGCGGTGTTGAACGTCCGTTCCTGTATGCTCGTCACGGCGTGGCTCTGCAAGATCTCGAAGAGGTTACTCTGAAATGCCGCGGCCGCCCACGGGTTCACGAGCAGCGTCATCGAAGCCACGAGGAGGCTCACCGTGAGACCCGCGGCCAGAAACGGCCGAATCAGCCTGAGCGGGCTCACGCCCGATGCCTTGAGCGCGGCGACTTCGAAGTCGCCGGCGAGCCGGCCGCACGAGATCAGGACGGCGAGGAGCAGCGCGACGGGCAGCGTCACCGCCAGCAGCGGGGGGAGCAGGCACGCGAGCAAGAAGAGCACGAGATGCACCGGGACCTGCTTCGTGATCACCAGGTCGGTCATCTGATACATGCGATCGATCACGAGGAAGAACGTGAAGACGCCGACGCTGATCCCCAAGGGGGCGACCAGCTCGCGGAGGACATAGCGGTCCAGGATGCGGGTCATAGCCGGAGGGTCAGTCGGCCAACCGCGGACAGCTAGCGGGCCGGGGGTGGCGTGGGCGGCGGGGTGCCGGTCGCCGGCGGCCGCGGGGGCGCCAGCTTGAAGGACTGCTCGAGCCCCGGCGTGACGTTGCGCATCTGCTCCGTCAAGCGGGCCGCGTCAATGGCCGTGCCGATCACGCGGGGGGTGATCAGGAGCAGCAGCTCGGTCTTCTCGATCTTCTCCTCGGTGGAGCCGAAGAGGTAGCCGAGCACCGGGATCCGTCTGAGGAACGGGAGGCCGCTCAAGATGAGGGAGCGCCTGCTCTGGATGAGGCCGCCCAGCACGAGCGTCTGGTTGTTCAGCAGGACCACGGAGGTTTCCACCTCGCGCTTGGTGAAGCGCGGCGAGTTGATGGGTGGGGGCTCGTTGGCGCCCACGTCGTTGACCTCCTGCCTGACCTCGAGGGCGACCGTGCCGTGCTCGCCGATGCGCGGGGTGACCGTGAGGATGATGCCCGCGTCCTTGTACTCGACCGTCTGCGTGATGGAGTTGGTGGTGCCGCCGCCGGCCGACACCGGCACCTGCTGGGAGGTGACGATGGGCACCGAGGTCGAGACGTTGATGACCGCCTTCTTGTTCTCGCTGGTGATGATGGACGGGTTCGACAGCACGTTGACCTTGTTCTCGGTGGCGAGCGCGTTCAGCGCGGCGATGAACTCGTTGGCCGCGAAGGTGAATATGTTGAAGCCGACGGGCACGACCCCGCCGCCCAGGCTGCCCGCGCCGGGGATGAGGCCCGGGTCCGGGCGGCTCGCCACCACGCCGCTCGCGGTGTTGGTGAACACGAAGCGACCGTTCCGCACCGCCCACTCGATGCCGAGCTTGGTATCGTCCGTGAGCACGACCTCGGCGACCAGCACCTCGATCAGCACCTGCCGCGCCAGGCGGTCGAGCGTCTTGATCGTCTCCACGATATCCTTCCAGCGGCGCGGATGCGTCGTGACGATGATGGCGTTGGTGACTTCGTCGGCGATGAACCTGAGATCGGACATTGCCTGGCCGCCCTCTCCATCGAGCGCGCCGGCCCCGCCCAGAGGTGGGGTCGCAATCGGCAAAGCAGGCGGAGCCTGTGAGGTCCGCGGCGGCTGGGTGCCCGGGGGGAGAGAGCCGGGCGGCGCGCCGGGGGACCGGGTGCCCTGCGCGGCAGCGCGCCCGTAGATGGCCTCGAGCGTGGCGGTCAGGTCCTTCGCCTTGCTGTGCTCGACAAAGTAGATGAAGACGCGCTGGCCGCCGTAGATGTCTGCGTCGAGCTTGGCGATCAGCTGAAAGATGGTCTCTAGCTCCTGCTTCCGCGCGTGGATCACGAGGGAATTGGAGCGGCGCTCGGCGACGATGAGCGGCGGGCGATCGGCGCCCTGGCCCGCATCGGTCCCGGCTGCGGTCCCGCCCGGCCGCGGCGTTGCGGGCGCCCCGGGCGGTCCCGGCGGCGCCACGGGCAGCCCGAGCGCTGCCGCGCCCGTGCGCAGGCGGCCCGTCGAGAACATCTGGTTGAGGAGCACGGACAGCTCCTGGGCATCGGCGTACTTGATCGGGATGACCTGCAGCTCGTCCAGCGCCACCTGCACGTCGGCCAGCTTCAGGATGTCGAGCAGGCGCCGGATGTTGGCGGCCGTGTCGGTGATGATCAGGAGATTGGTCTCGCGGTGCGACGTGACGGCGCCCTGCTGCGCGACGAAGGGGCGGAGCAGATTGACCGCGTCCGCCGCGCTGATGTACTTGAGCGGCACGATCTGGGTCAGGATCTCGTCGCTCGCGCGCAACGGGTTGATGTCCCGTCCGACCACGATCCTGACGGATGACTGCGGCGCGCCCTCGCGGGCGATGATGCGGTAGAGGTTGCCCGAGCGCACGGCGGTCAGCCCGTTGACGTCGAGGATGGTCAGGAGCACGTTGAAGACGTCGTCGGCGGCGATGCGTCCGATGGTCTGGACGGTGACCTTCTTTCCCCGCACGGCCGGCGCCAGCACATAGTTGAAGCCCACGATCTCGGCCGCCGCCTGGATGACCACTTCGACGTCGGCGTTGTCAAAGTTGAAGACGATGTTGGCGGCGGCCGGGGTGCCCGGTGTCGGCGGCGCCGGCGGGATCGCCGGGGGCGGCGGGGGCGGCGGCGCCGGCGCCGGCTCAGGCGGACGCACGGGACCGACCGAGAGCGGGGGCGGGCCTGGGGTCGGCGCAGGCGTCGGAGCCGGCGCTACAGGCGGCGTGACCGGCTCCGTCCTGACCTCGACCCGCGTGGCGGACGAAGGCGTCGAGCCGGGACGTTCCCCCCCAGGGCTTGGTGTCCCGGTGCTGCACGCGGCAAGCAAGAGGGCCGCCAGCAGGACCGAGGCCGTCAGTCTTGGACTGCTCATTGGACCGGCTGGCCCCCGGGCGGAATGCCCCGCCTCACCTGTGGGACAGCGGGAGGCACCTGGGTCGGCGGCGATCCGACGTGGACCGGCGCCGCGGCCGCCGTGGGCGCTGCCCTCGGCTTAGCGGGGTCCTGGAGCAGGATATCGAGCGGGCCCTCGGGGCGCACGATGACCACGCGGTCGTCGGCGATCTTCTGGATCGTGCCGCCTCCCACCGTGTCGCCCACCGAGTAGCCGGCCACGCGCTTGAGCGCCGGATCCACGAGGAAGGCCCGGCGCTTGGCGCCGTCGATCACGACCCCGAGGAGGATGGGCTTCGCGACGGGCGCCGCCACCGCCACTGCCACCGCCGCGGTCTCGCTCCGGCTGGGATTGAAAAGGGTCCGCGCCGCGATGACTCCGTACGTGCCCGGCCCGGGGTCGCCGACCGCGGCCGGTGCGGCGGGCGCCGGCGCGCTCACGGCCCTCGGCGCCGGCGGCGGCGGCAGGGGGCGCTTCGCGAGGAGCGTCCGGAAGACGCCGACGGCCAGCACGACGCTCACGATCCCGAGCGCCACGTTGATCACGAGCAGTCGCCGCGACACTCTAGTGCGCCTCCAACGAGTATTCCCAGCGGTTCGCGCGGACCCGCAGAGTGCCGGGCCAAATGACGAGCCAGACGAGGCCCGAGGGAGGCAGCAGCCCGAGGCGTACGTGGGTGTACGTTGTGGGTTGCTGCCGACCGAGAACGAAGTATGGCGAAGATAGTTGGGCCGGCACTAGTTGCTCCCAGCGGCCGGCGCAGGCAGCAGATAGCCCGCGACGATGAGG
>JACORX010000377.1 GCA_016179165.1 Candidatus Rokuibacteriota bacterium
CCACAAGGCATCGCGGATGATCAACCGGGCGCTCATGTCGGGCCTCCTGTCAGTGGGGGTGGATGTCCAAGACCTGGGCGTGGCACCGGTTCCGGTCGTGCGCTATCAGGTCGCCGCGCTGGGCCTTGCAGGCGGTACCCACGTGCGGAAGTCCCCCTATGATCCGCAGATCCTCGACATCAAGTTCTTCGACTCGCGGGGACTCGAGGTGGCGCCGGACCGGGAGAAGGCGATGGAGCGCCTGTTCTTCATGGAGGACTTCGAGCGGGCGCCCATGGACGGCATCGGGACGCTGTCCTTTCCACACGCCGGCACGGACCGGTACCGGGACGGGCTGCTGGGCTCAGTGGACCGCGAGGCGGTCCGCCGGACCGGCCTGCGGATGGTCCTCGACTACGCCTTCGGCTCCGCGTCGTCCATCTTTCCTTCCGTGCTCGGCGCGCTCGGGGTCGAGGTCATCTCGCTCAACGCCTACCTGGACGAGACGAAGATCTCCAAGACCGCGGAGGAGTTCGAGCGCTCGCTGCACCAGCTGTCCAACATCGTCCGCACGCTCGGGGCGGATCTCGGGGTGCTCCTCGACACCGGGGGCGAGAAAGTGTTTTTGGTCGACGAGAAGGGCGAGATCCTCGCGGGCGACCTCACGCTGGCCTTAGTCGCACTCCTGGTGATGCGCACGCGGCCGTCCGGCCGCATCGTGGTGCCGGTCACCGCCTCGCGGGCGGTCGAACGCATGGCGGAAGAGCACGGGTTCCAGGTCACGCGCTCCCGCGGGACCGCGCGGGCGCTGACCGAGGCCGCGCTGGCGCCCGACGTCGCGTTGGTAGGCGAGGAGATGGGCGGTTTGATCTTCCCGAGCTTCCACCCCGCGTTCGACGGGATGTCGGCAGTTGTGCGGATCCTCGAGATGATGGCGCGGCTCGACGTGCGGCTGCATCAGCTCTCGCGCGCC
Organism: Candidatus Rokuibacteriota bacterium; assembly: GCA_016179165.1. Classification (GTDB taxonomy): domain Bacteria; phylum Methylomirabilota; class Methylomirabilia; order Rokubacteriales; family CSP1-6; genus AR37. The sequence continues at coordinate 953 of JACORX010000377.1, forward strand.
GTCCCCGAGACGTACGTCACGCGGCTCGAAGTGCCGTGCCCGGACGAGCGCAAGGGCGCGGTGATGCGGCGGCTGATCCAGGCGACCAAGGGCGCCAGCGTCGAGCTGATCGAGGGTGTGCGCGTGAGCATGGGAGATGACTGGGTGGCGGCGATTCCGGACGCGGACCGAGCGGCGTTCCATGTGGTGGCCGAGTCGGCCAATCGGGATCGTGCCCAGCGGCTGGCGGAAGAGTTCCGCGACCGCATTACCGGCTGGAGAAAGGAGCCTGCGTGAAGAAGGCGACCATGAAGAAACCGAACCCCGGAGCCGTGCAAGAGTCGAGGAGCCGGGGTGGGGGTGGCGGGCAGGCGAAGGTCAAGGAGCGTATCGACGTGGCGCTGGTGGCCCGGGGTTTGTGCGACAGCCGCGAAAAGGCGGCCCGCCTGCTCCTGGCGGGCGCCGTCACCGTGGACGGGAAGCGCGTGGACAAGCCCGGCGTCTTGGTCGCCCCGAGCGCCGATCTGCGCGTGACCGCGCGGCCAAAGTTCGTGAGCCGGGGCGGCGACAAGCTCGTGCATGCCCTGGACGCCTTCTCCGTCTCGCCCAAGGGGCGGGTCTGTATCGACGTCGGCGCGTCCACGGGCGGCTTCACGCACTGCCTGCTCGAGGCCGGCGCCTCTCGCGTGTACGCGGTGGACGTGGGGCAGGGACAGCTCGACGCGTCCCTTCGGGCCGACGGGCGCGTCGTGGTGATGGAGAAGACGAATGCCCGCCAGCTGCCCGCGGACGCGTTCCCGGACGCGCCGGGTCTTGCCACGCTCGATGTCTCCTTCATCTCCCTCGAGAAGGTCCTGCCGTCCGTGTTCGCGGTGCTGACACCCGACGGGGTGGCTGTGGCGTTGGTCAAGCCGCAGTTCGAGATCGGCAAGGGGCTGGTGGGCAAGGGCGGAGTGGTACGAGACGCCGCCCATCACCGGATGGTCATCTCCCGCGTCGCCCGCTTTTGCGTCCTGCGCGGCTGGCACGTGCGGGGCGTTACGGCATCGCCGCTCAAGGGGCCCAAGGGCAACCGCGAGTTCTTCCTCCATCTGACGCGCGCGGGCCGCACGGCCCCGGACCTCGACGCGCTCATTGCCAAGGCGGCGGAATCCGCCGAACCCGCATGAAGCGGATCGGCGTCGTCGCCAAGACCGATCGGGCGGATGCCCGTGAGGTCGTGGAGCGACTGCTCGCCTGGTGCGCGGAGCGAGGGCTCCAGCCGGTCCTCGAGAAGGAGACGGCGGGGCTCTGCCCGGACACCCAGGCGGCGACTGCGCGAAAGCCCGACCTGCCGGGACAGGTGGACCTGCTGCTCGTGCTGGGCGGCGACGGCACGCTGCTCTCCATGGCTCGGCTCGTTGGCGACCTGAGCGTGCCCATCCTCGGCGTGAATCTGGGCGGCTTGGGCTTTCTGACGGCCCTGACGAAGGAGGAGCTCTTCCCGGCTCTCGATGCCTTCCTCGCGGGTGGTCTCGTGATCGAGGAGCGCGTGATGCTCGCCGCACAGGTGTGGCGCCACGGAGAGCGGCTGTCGGAGTACGTGGCGCTCAACGACGTGGTGATTACCAAGTCGGCGATGAGCCGCATCATCAACCTGGCGGTGTCGGTGGACGGGCAGTTCGCCACGGCCTACCGCGCCGACGGGCTCATCATCTCGACACCGACGGGCTCCACAGCCTACTGCCTTTCGGCGGGCGGCCCGATCGTCTTCCCGACCATGCCCGCGGTCGTGCTGACGCCGATCTGCTCGCACACGCTCACGAACCGTCCGATCGTGCTGCCCGCGGACCAACGCATCGAGGTGACGCTCCAGTCCGACCAGGACGTGATGCTCACCCTCGACGGGCAGGTCGGCTTCGCCCTCAAGGAGGCCGACGTCGTGGCGGTCCATCAGGCGGCGGCGCGCATCCGACTCCTCCGCTTCCCGCAGAAGCACTTTTTCTCAGTGCTGCGGACCAAGCTCAAGTGGGGAGAGCGCTAAAGTGGTCGGCCGGTGACGCCGGCCTGTGCCCCGGGGGATACGTCTTGAGCCCGGCAGCTCCCGCGTCGTAGCATGGCGTCCGCGATGCTCCGCGAGCTCGCCATCCGGAACCTGGCCGTCCTGGAAGAAGCGCGCGTCGTGTTTGCGCCGGGCTTGAACGTCCTCACCGGCGAGACCGGGGCCGGCAAGTCTATCGTCATCGACGCCCTCCTCCTGGTCCGCGGCGCCCGCGCCCAGCCCGATCTCATCCGCACGGGCGCCGAGTCCGCCTCGGTGGAGGCCGTGTTCGACATCTCCGCCACGGGCCCGGTGGCGGCGGCGCTCGACGAGGCCGGGCACGCCGCCCCCGACGGCCAGCTCGTCGTGAAGCGGGAGCTCTCGCGATCCGGGCGGCACCGCGTGTTCGTCAACGACTCGGCCGCGACCGTTGCACTCCTCGATCGCCTCGGCGACCTCTTGGTGGAGATCCACGGCCAGCACGAGCACCAGCGGCTCATGGAGCCGCTGCGCCAGCTCGACGTATTGGACCGCTTCGCCGGGTGCGAGGAGATGCGGGCGAAGCTCCACGCGCTCTGGCGCCGATGGGAGACGGCGCGGGCTGAGCTCGTCCGCATCCGCGACGACGCTCACGAGGGGGCCCGCAAGCAGGAACTCTACCGCTGGGAGATCTCCGAAATCGACGCGGTCCAGGTCCGCGAAGGCGAGGAGGACGAGCTCCGCGCTGAGCGCCGGAGGCTCCAGAACGCCGAGCGGATTTTTGCCGGCCTTCAGGAAGTCATGGGCCTCCTGCACGAGGACCCGCAGGCCGCCGGCTCGGGAATCGGCCGCGCCGCCGCGCTGCTTCGGGATCTGTCGCGCTTCGACCCCGACGTTGCCACGCCCATCGAGGCGCTCGAGGGCGCGCAGGCCTATGTCGAGGATGCCGTCGCGCGGGCCCGCGGGCTCCGCGACCGGGCGATCATGGATCCGGACCGGCTGAGGCAGATCGACGAGCGCCTCGACGCCATAGGCAACATCAAGCGCAAGTACGGGGAGACCGCGGTTGCCGTCGCGGCCTACCGGGAGGAGATCGCACGCGCCCTCGACCGGATCGAGCGTCACGACGCCATCGCCGAGGAGACGGAGTGCCAAGTGGCGGAGGCGGCCGAGAGCGCGGCGCAAGCTGCGGCGGCCCTCTCGGAGTCGAGGGCAGAGGCGGCTCAGCGACTCGAACGGCTGATCCAGCGCGAGCTGCGCTCCCTCGGCATGGAGCACGCGCGTTTCCGTTCGCCGCTGCGGCGCGAGGCGGCGGGGGCTGGGGACCTCTCGAGCGGGCCGGGCGGTTGGCGCCTCGGCGTCCGGGGGGCGGAGACGGTCGAATTCCTTCTGTCGGCCAACCCCGGCGAGGAGCTCCGGCCGCTGGCGAAGGTTGTCTCGGGCGGCGAGCTGTCACGGACCATGCTCGCGATCAAGACCATCCTGGCGGCGGCTGAGGATGTGCCGAGCATGGTCTTCGACGAGGTCGACGCCGGCATAGGCGGGCGCGTCGCCGACGCGGTGGGACAGAAGCTCCGTCAGACCGCCGCGGGGCGCCAGGTGCTGTGCGTGACGCACCTCGCGCCGATCGCCGCCTACGCCGAGCACCACCTGCTCGTGGAGAAGCGCGTGGCGAAGGCTGCCACGCGGACGACGGTGACGGCGCTGGACGCGGGCGGCCGTGTGGAAGAAGTCGCGCGGATGCTGGGCGGTGAGCACGTGACCGAGGCCTCGCGGCGGCACGCGCGTGAGCTCCTCCGGGCCGCTCGACCAGCCGAGTAGTGTAAGATACATCGTATGCTGAACGTGCTCGTTCGCGCGATCTTCGGCACCAAGCACGAGCGCGATGCCAAGCGCATGCGTCCGACGGTCGAGGCCATCAACGCGCTCGCCGCCGACTTGGAGCGCGTCTCGGATGCGGGCCTCCGGGCCAAGACCGGCGAATTCCGCAAGCGGGTTGCCGACGGCGCGCAGGTGGACGATCTCCTGGTAGAGGCCTTCGCCGTGTGCCGCGAAGCCGCGCGGCGGACCGTCCGGATGCGGCACTTCGACGTCCAGCTCATGGGTGGGATGGTGCTGCAC
>JACORX010000378.1 GCA_016179165.1 Candidatus Rokuibacteriota bacterium
GCTCAAGGTCCCGCCCGACGCCTGCATCGTCTTCGAGGACTCGCTGGTCGGCCTCGAGGCGGCGCGGCACGCGGGCATGCGCGCGGTCGGCGTCACCACCGCCCACAGCGAGACGGAGCTGCGGGAGGCCGGGGCGGAGCGGGCCATCGCCGATTTCGAGGGTCTCGAATGGACGAGCCTCGCAAGCCCGTAAGCGCGGCCGCCTACTGGGAAGGGCTCTACGCCGAGCGGCAGGACGGCTGGGAGCTCGGTGAAGCCGCTCCCTCGCTCCAGGCCTGCCTCGCCTCGGGCCGCCCGTTCACGCCCGGCGCGCGCGTCGCCGTCCCCGGGTGTGGGCGGGGTCACGACGCGAGACTGCTCGCGCGGCACGGCTTTGCCGTCACGGGCTTCGACTTCGCCGAAGCCGCCGTGACGGAAGCGCGGCAGCTGGCTTCACACGAGCGGCTCGCCGCCACCTTCGAGCGGCGCGACGTCTTCACTCTCGCGAAGGACTACGCCGGAGGCTTCGACGCGGTCTGGGAGTACACCTGCTTCTGCGCCATCGACCCCGACCGCCGGGCGGAATATGCGCGCACGCTTCACGACATCCTCAAGCCGGGGGGCACGCTCCTGGCCTGCTTCTACCCTCTGAAGGACGGTACGGACGGCCCGCCCTTCCCGGTCTCCCGGCAGGGCATCGAGGCCGCCCTCGGGCCGTACTTCCGCATCGTTGAATCCGGGGCGCCGCCCGCCTCGCCCGAGCGCCGCCGCGGGCTCGAGTGGCTCGTCCGGGCGGAGCGCCGGAGCGGCGCCCCGGTTGATTCACCTGGGCGGGCGTGCTAGGGTGGGGCACTTTTTTCGGGACGACCTCGGAGCGCCCGCTCGCATGTCCACAGCCAAAGGAGGCATGAGTATGAAGGTCTTCCGCATCGCCCTCGTTCTGCTGCTGATCGCCGGTGTCGGCGGCGGGCTGGCATCGCGCGACCTGGCCCAAGCCCAGGCCCAGACCATCAAGATCGGCCTGCTCTACGACCACACGGGCCCGTTCTCGGCCGCCGGCTCGCTCAACTGCTGGCGCGGCGCCAAGATGATGATCGACCTCATCAACGAACGGGGTGGCGTCGCGGGCAAGTACAAGATCGTCCAGGTGGACGGTGACGCCCAGTCCAAGGCCGACGTCGCCATCAACGAGGCCGAGCGCCTGCTCAACGTCGAGAAGGTGGACATCCTGGCCGGCATCTACTCGAGCGCACACGCCGTCCCCATCGCGGAGCGCGTTGACAAGCAGAAGAGGTTCCTCTGGATCACCACGGCCATCTCGTCGAAGGTCTTCGACGGGCGCAATCTGCAGTTCACCTTCCGCCCACAGCCCACCGGTGACCAGTTCGGCGCGCTTTCGGTCCAGTACATCAACGAGTACTCGCAGGAGAAGTTCAAGAAGGGCGCTAAAGACCTGCGGCTCGCCATCATCCACGAGGACGGTGCCTACGGCGCCGACGTGGCGCTCGGCAACGAGCTCAAGGCCAAGGAGCTGGGGCTCAACGTGGTCCTCAAGGAAGGCTACTCGGCCAGCGCGCCCGACCTCTCTGCGCTGGTGACCAAGCTCCGGTCGGTGCGGCCCGACGTGCTCTTCCACACGGGCTACAACCCCGACATCGCGCTGTTCCTGCGCCAGGCGAAGGAGCAGAACCTGCGCATGCGCGCTTACATCGGACACGGGGCGGGCCACAGCCAGATCGACAAGCTCAAGGAGGCCTTCGGCGCCAAGGAGATCGAAGGCTTCCACACCCTCGACCCCATCGCCTCCCAGCTCCTCGATTCCAAGAAGCTCAAGTCCGGCGTCGGCGAACTGACCGCCGAGATGGTCAGGCGCTACAAGACGCTCCCGGGCGTGGAGAAGGACGTGGCCGACCGCGCCATCGCGCCCCACGTCTCCATGGGGTTCAACAATATGTGGATCCTGCTCAACGACGTGATGCCGCGGGCCATCACCAAGTACGGCGGCTTCGGACCGGACGCGCTGGCCAAGGCGGCCCGCGACACGGACATCCCGGAGGGCGGCACCATGCAGGGCTACGGGGTGAAGTTCAACCCGCCGGGCCACCGCTTCGCCGGGCAGAACGAGCGCTCCTTCCCAGCCGTGTTCCAGATCATCGAGAGCAAGTTCGAGCTGGTGTTCCCCAAAACCGTGGCGACCGCCCAGCCCATCCTGCCGCTGCAGGCGTCCTCGCCGCTTGCGGTTCGCTAGGAAAGTCGGAGGGGGCCTCGATGGCCCCCTCCGAAGCCTCCCCCTTCGATGGCGCCGGCGAAGCCGGCGCTCGAACATGGCACGCTGACGCGCTCCGACATGCTGAGCGTTTCCGGAGTCACGAAGCGCTTCGGAGGGTTCACCGCGCTCAACCAGGTGTCCTTCGAGGTGCGCGAGGGCGAGATTCTCGGGCTGATCGGCCCCAACGGCTCCGGCAAGACCACGCTGCTGCGCGTGCTGGCCGGCTTGTCCCCGGCAAGCTCGGGCACGGCGCGCGTGGTGGGCCGACGCGCGGCGCTGATTGCGCTAGGCGCGGGCTTCCACCAGGATTTCACCGGCGCCGACAACATCCGCATCGGCGCCATGCTGTTCGGGCTGACCCCGGACGAGGTCGAGGACCGCTTCGTGCCGATCGCCGAGTTCAGCGAGCTGGGCGAGGCTCTCCAGCGCCCGATCCGCACCTACAGCCAGGGCATGCTCTTGCGGCTGGGCTTCTCGGTGGCGGTGGCGGTGGACCCCGACGTGCTGCTGGTCGATGAGGTGCTCTCGGTCGGCGATCTGGCCTTCCAGAA
>JACORX010000380.1 GCA_016179165.1 Candidatus Rokuibacteriota bacterium
CACGAAGACCACGCAGTGCGGGTTGCCCACCGACACGGCCGTGACCAGGAGCGTCTCGCCGCCCACCTGGAGCGGCACCTTGACCACCTCGCGCGGAGGTCCATTCATGGGGATCTCGGGCGCCACGAAGGTACAGCGCCCCATCTCGACCGTGACGAGGTTCATGCGGCCCTGGGTGAGGTGGCAGTGGCACTCCACACGCCCGCCCTTGGTGTCCACGGTGAACACGGGCTCCTTCGTGTGGCCGTGGTCCCAGAGGTACTTGGCGAAGATACGGAGCCCATTGCCGGACTTCTCGGCCTCGCTGCCGTCGGGATTGAGGATGCGCAGCCCGAAATCCGCGCCGGCCCAGGCCGGCACCTTGAGCAGGATGCCGTCGGAACCCACGCCCCAGTTGCGGTCGCAGATCCGCACGATCTGCGAAGCCGTCAGCGGCGCCGGCAGGTCACGTCCGTCGATGACGATGTAGTCGTTGCCGAGTCCGTGCCCCTTGACGAACGGAATCATACGCCCGCTTTGGCTCCTCGCAGATCGATGTAGTTGAGGATGCGCTCCGGAAGCCCGCGCACGTCGCTCGGCAGACGGTGCCGCCATTTCCGGGCGAAGCGCGCCATGGCCTGCCGCCGCTGTTCCAAGTCCTCGGCGGCCGCAACGGGCGCGCGCTCCCCTGTGCGCGTCCCACCGCCCCGGTGGACGAAGCGGGCGTCCACGACCACGCAGGCGAGGCCTCGCTCCCGCACCGCGAAGGAGAGATCGCGGTCGTAGCCGTGGAAAAAGCCGTAGCCTTCGTCGAAGCCGCCGATTTCGTCCAGGAGCGATCGGCGGAGGCAGAGGCAGACGCCGTCCACCGCCGCCACGTCGACCACGGGCGCCGCCATGCGCGGACCGCCCTCGATGCAGTGGACAATGGTCCGCCCGACGTAGCGCCCGTCGCGCCTGACCCGCCGCGCCCCGTAGAGCCCCGCCAGTCCGACCCCCCTGCCGTCGCCGAGGGCCGCCACCAACCGCTCGATCCATGCGGGCTCGCGCATCTCGGTGTCGTTGTGGAGGAAGCAGACCACCTCGCCGCCGGCGAGCCGTGCCCCCTGGTTGAGCGCGCTGATCAGGCCCACGTTGGCGGCGTTCCGCTCGTAGCGGAGCGGGTACGGCGGGGCGAAGCGGCGGAAATAGGCCTCGGTGCCGTCGGTCGAGCCGTTGTCCACCACGCAGAGCTCGAAGGGGACGGTGGTCGGCCGGAGGCTTTCGAGACAGGCCCGCGTGAGCGCCTCCTGGTTGTAGACGACCAGGACAACGCTGGCGGCCGGGCTACCGCTGGGCGAGCGGGACGTACTTCTCGTCCGTGAGGCCCGTGTAGTCGGAGCGCGGCCGGATCAGGCGGTTGTTGCCGTGCTGCTCGAGCACGTGCGCCGCCCAGCCGGCGACCCGGCTCATGGCGAAGATCGGCGTGAACTCGTCCGTCGAGATGCCCATGGACGCGTACGCCGCGCCCGAGTACAGATCCACGTTGGGGAAGAGGTGCTTCTCCGCGGAGACCACGCGCGCCATGATGTCGAGGATCTCGACGGCGGCGGTGCTGCCGGCCTGCCGGCCGAGCTCGAGGGCGAGGCGCTTGAGGTGCTTGGCCCGCGGGTCCTCGACGCGGTACACGCGGTGGCCGAAGCCCATGATGCGCGCCTTGTCGGCGAGCGCCTGGCGGATCCAGCGGTCGGCCTTGCCGGGGTCCTTGATCTTCTCCACCATCAGCATCACCTGCTCGTTTGCGCCGCCGTGCAGCGGGCCCTTGAGCGCCCCGATGCCGGACACCACCGCCGCGTGAAGGTCGGAAAGCGTCGCGGCCGTCACGCGGGCGGCGAAGGTCGAGGCGTTGAACTCGTGGTCGGCGTGGAGGATCAGGGCCACGTCGAAGGTCTTGGTGGCCAGCGGGGTTGGCTTCCTGCCGGACATCATGTAGACGAAGTTCCCCGCGAGCGACAGTCGCGGGTTGGGCCCCACCGGCGCCTTCCCGCTGCGGATGCGGTCCCAGGCCGCCACGAGCGTCGGCATCTGCGCCGTCAACCGGATGGACTTGCGGAGCGTCGCCTCCCGGGAGTTGTCCTCGGCGTCCGGGTCAAAGGCCGACAGCGCCGACACGCCGGTTCTCAGGATTTCCATCGGCGTCGTCTTCTTCGGGAAGAGCCGGAGCATGGCGAGGAGCTTGGGCGGGAGCTTGCGATTGGCCGTCGAGGAGAGCGCCTTGACGTGGGCGTCCATCTCTTTGCGCGTGGGCAGCCTGCCGTACCAGAGGAGGTACGTCACCTCCTCGAAGGTCGACTGCGCGACCAGGCCGTCCACGTCAAAACCCCGGTAGACCAGCCGGCCCTTGTGGCCGTCGATGAAGCAGATCTCCGAGGGAGAGACGACAACGTCTTCCAGACCGGGCTTCGTGGGATTCGCGGCGGCGGCGCTCATGGCTTCACCCAGACTCCTCAGCGTGCGGGATGACAGCGGTTGTCTTGTACCACACGGTCGAACGCTCGGCAATACTTCGCCCGCCGGCGGGGCAACCGTATACTGCCCGCATGGACCGGCCCGTTCCGCCCGCCGTGGACTTCTACAGCCGCCACCCGATCAGCGAGGGCCAGGTCGTGGACGCCCTCCGCCGGCAGGGCAAGGACCTCGAGCGCCTCCAGCCCGAAGACCTGTACGACCTCGACCAGGACCACTACGGCGGCCTCGAGGCCGTGGAGGTCCTGGCGCGGCGCGCGCGCATCGACGCCGCGAGCCGCGTCCTCGACGTCTGCGCCGGGCTCTGCGGGCCCGCGCGGTTCATCGCCCGCCGCTGGGGCGCGCGCGTGACAGGACTCGATCTCAACCCCGAGCGCGCGGCAGGCGCCCGCCGCCTGACCGCCCGGGTCGGCCTCGCGCGGCTCGTACGGATGGTGCGGGGCGACGCGCAGAGCCTCCCCTTCGGGGCGCAGGCTTTCACCGCCGTCGTCAGCCAGGAAGGGCTCCTCCACGTTCCTGACAAGGTTGGCGCGCTCTCCGAGTGCCGTCGCGTCCTGCTCTCGGGCGGCCGCATCGCCTTCAGCGACTGGATCGTGACACCCCGCCTGGGCGACAGAGAGCGGCGACGGCTCGAGGAGTGGATGGCCGCGGTCACGCTCCAGAGCATGGACGGCTACAAGGCACTGCTCGCGCGGGCCGGATTCGGCGCCATCGACGCCGAGGACCTCTCGGCCGAGTGGATCGGCATTCTCAGGCGGCGGCTCGAGATGTACCGCGGCCGGCGGGCGGATACCGTCGCGAGACTGGGTCAAGCCCGCTACGACGAATACGATCAGCTCTACACGTTCTTCGTGGGGCTGGTCGAAGCGGGAAAACTAGGCGGGGCGCGCTTCAGCGCAACAGCCGGTCCAGCAGCTTCTTGACCTGCTCGGACTCCTTGACCTTGACGCCCGTCGGGATGACCCGCAGCGAGTCGCCGCTGCCCGTCACCTGGGCGCGGAGCTGGCTCGAGCCCTGGGTCGCGACCACGTTCATGTCCGTCCGGCCGTCCACGAGCGCGTAGGTCCCGGCCACCGTCACCTTCACGTCCTTGCCTTGATAGAGAAGGTCGTCCGTGCGAAGCACACCGGCGGTGATCCGATAGCTGCCCGTGATCGAGTCGAAATCCAGCGCCGTCTTGCTCGATCCGAAGAACTTCCCCCGCAGCGCCTGATCGACGACCGAGCCGGCTTCGAGAACGTCGCGCACGAGCTTGAGCGCGCCCTCGCCGACGACGCGGCCCTTGCCGATCTTGAGCCGGCCCATTCCGTTCATGCTGCGCCACATGTCCGC
>JACORX010000381.1 GCA_016179165.1 Candidatus Rokuibacteriota bacterium
CGGATCGCCTCGAGCACGCGCGTCACGCCGAGGGCGGTGACCTCCCCGGTCAGGATGGGCTGGCTCCAGGAGGCCGGCACGAAGGACTGCGCCGCGAGGTTGTAGACCTCCTGCGGGCGCGTCTCCTCGAGCACGCGGATCAGCGAGAGCTGGTCGAGCAGGTCGGCCTGGCGCAGCTCCAGGCGGTGCCGGATGTGCTCGATGCGCTCGAAGTTGTCCCGGCTCGCGCGCCGCACCATGCCGAAGACGGTGTACCCCTTCTCCAGCAGGAACTCCGCGAGATATGAGCCATCCTGGCCCGTGATACCGGTGATGAGCGCGCGCTTGCCGTCCATTGGTCTCGGTCAAGAGTAACGCGCCGGCGCCCCGAGAGTTGCGGAAAAAGCGGATGGTCCAGCCACGACCTCGTCGAGAAGCGCCGAGACGTGCTCGGCCGTCTGCCGCCAGGTAAACTGCCCGGCCCGCTCGAGGCCGCGGCGTCGCAGGTCCTCGCGGAGGTCGCGGTCCGTCAGCACGCGGTACATGGCGTCCGACAGCTCGGTCGCGTCGTACGGGTTCACGGTCACGGCTGCGTCTCCGGCGACCTCGGCCAGCGACGAGACCCGGGACGTGATCACGGGGAGGCCACACGCCATGGCCTCGAGCACGGGCAGCCCGAACCCCTCGCCAAGCGATGGGAGGACGAGGCAGGCGGCGCGCTGGTAGAGATCTCGCAGGGTCTCCTCGTCCGCGTACTCGAGAAAGATCACGCTCTCGGCCAGGCCGAGCGTCTCCACCTGTTCGTACAGGCTCCGGGTGTAGGCGGGCCAGCCTTCCCCACGGATGACGAGCCTCACCTGGAGCCGCCGGCGGAGGATCGCGAAGGCATCGAGCAGCCGGGGCAGGTTCTTGTGGGGCAACAGGTTGCCCACGTAGAGGAGGTACGGATCAGGACCCACGGATGCTCCGGCGCCAGTGTCGCCGGGGGAGTACAGCGCAGGGTCATAGCCCGGGGAGACCACCGTGACCTTCTCCGGGGCAATCTCGAATCGCCGGATGACGTCGGCGCGCGTGCTCTGGGAGTCCGCGATCACCCGGCGCGAGAGGCGCAGGGCGCGCGGCACGAGGTGGCGGAAGTAATGCTGCTGCCGCGGGTACTCCGGGGGGAAGGAGAGCGGCAGGAGGTCGTGGACCACCGTGACCTGCGGGATCTGGCGGTCGAGGATCGCCTCGGGGATCGTGTTGAGGACAACCGGGAACCGACGCGCCCGGCATCGCATCCGCTGAACGGTCTGGAGCCAGAGTGCGCGGGCCACGTGGCCGCGCAGCCCCAGGTCGGGGCGCACTGCGGGGGTGATCGGGATCACCGGCGCGTGGAGGCCGTCGAGCGTGGCCGGGGCGGAGGTGTAGACGACGAGGTCGTCGCGGAGGCCGTCGAGCGCGCGGATGAGCTTGATGGTGTAGAGGCCGAGGCCGGTGGGATGCTCTCCGATGATGCACGCGTTGACGGCGACCCGCGCCCCTGCCGTCATGGCCTTTGTCCCCCGGCTCCGGCCGGCGCGGCCGGGATCGACAGCGATCGCGCCCTCGCCGCCCGCCGGTAGATCGCGGCCGTGCTGTCGACCATGGTCTGGAGCCCGAACTCCTTGAGCACCCGCCGGCGGCCTGCCTCGCCTAGGCGAAGGCGCCGCACGGGATCAGCCAGCAGCGAGGCCACCGCCTCGGCCAGCGCTGCGGGATCCTCGGCGGGGACGAGGAGTCCGGTTTCCCCGGGGATGACCACCTCGCGGTGGCCGGGCACGTCGGTGGCCACGACGGCCAGCCCGGCGCCCATGGCCGAGAGGAGGGAGAGCGGCAGCCCCTCCTTCTGGGAGCTGGCCACGTAGAGATCGAGGAGCGAGGAAACGCGTGCGGGCGCCTCGAGGAAGCCGGTGAAGATCACGTGCCGGTTGAGGCCGAGCTCCCAGGCGAGCCGCCGGATGCGCGCCTCCTCCCCACCGCCGCCCACGAGGATGAGCATCACCCGAGGGAGGCGATCCTTCAGGCGGTGAACGACGTGGAGCAGCACCTCGAGACGCTTCACCGGATCGAAGCGACTCACGCAGCCGATGACGAGATCGTCGGCGCCAAGGCCGAGGGACTCGCGGCGCACCGGCGACTCGCGGCCCGCGCGGTCGAATTCCTCGACGGCGATGCCGTTGACGACCACGGCGCTCTGCTCCGGTCGGAACAGGCCGAGGGCGAGCCCTTCGGCCTCCTGCGCGGCCGAGACGTTGATGATGGTGTGTGTGCGGCGCGCGAGCCCGCGCTCGAGGCCGAGGTAGAGCGGTTGGATCCAGCGGGGGAAGCCCTTGTAGTGGATGCCGTGGAAGGTGTGGATGGTGGGAATGCCGAGCCGGTGGGCGGCCATGCGCCCGTGGAAGCCCGCGCCCTTGCCGTGCGTGTGAACCACGTCGACGGCGCGCTCTCTCAGCAGTCGCACGGTCGTGAGGAGCTGCCAGGGGTTGAGCTGCGGGATCGGCCGCTCCACGACCTCCAGCCCGAGCGCCTGGAACTGGTCGAAGACGAGGCCATCCCGCGGGGCGGCGATCACGACCTCGAACTCGTCCCTGGGGAGGTACCGGACGAGGTCGTAGACGTGCCTCGGCCCGCCACCGGGGATGGTCGAGACCAGGAGCTCCAAGACGCGGATGGGCCGCGTCATGGGACGACCGCTCCGGGGGGGAGGCGGCACCCGAGGTCAGCCAAGCGGTACACGAGCTCGCCCATCGGCAGGAGTATATCAGTGGGTCGCTGCTTTTTTGGCCCACCCGTAGTGGGGTGATACGATGAAGACGCTGCCGTGAGCACCCTTTACAGACCCGAACCGGTTCCGATCGATGTACCCGCCGAGCCCGCGGTCCGCCTGATCCCCCTGGGTGGTCTCGGCGAGATCGGCCTGAACATGATGTTGATCGAATCCGGCGACGACATCATCGCGGTGGACTGCGGCCTCCTCTTCCCCGACGACGAGATGCCCGGGGTGGACTACGTCATCCCGGACTTCACGTACCTCCGCGAGCACCGGGAGCGTTTTCGCGCCGTGGTGTTGACCCACGGACACGAGGACCATATCGGCGCTCTCTCCTATCTCCTGCGCGAGTTCGACGTCCCGGTATACGGTACGCCGCTGACTCTCGCCATCGCTCAGCACCGGCTGCAAGAGCTGGGCGTGCTCGACCGGGCGGATCTGAGACCCTACGCGCCGGGCGACGAGATCCGGGCGGGCGGCTTCGTCGTGGTCCCGATCCGCGTCACCCACTCGATCGCCGACGGCATCGGACTGGCCATCGAGACCCCGGTGGGCACGGTCATCCACACCGGCGACTTCAAGCTCGACCCGCGTCCCGTGGACGCCGAGCAGCCCGACTACGCGAAGTTCGCGGCGCTGGGCGAGCGCGGGGTGCTCTGCCTCTGCTCGGATTCGACCAACGTCGGCCGGCCCGGGCGCACGGGATCGGAGACCGAGGTCGGTGAGGCGCTCGCGGGCCGCTTCGCCCAGGCGCCGGGCAGGATCCTGGTCGCCACCTTCGCCTCGCACATCCACCGAATACAGCAGGTGCTGAACCTGGCGCAGGCCGGGGGCCGGAAGGTCGCGCTGCTCGGCCGCAGCATGGTCGCCAACGTCGCCGTCGCCTCCGAGATGGGCTACCTCAAGGTGCCCGAGGGGCTCCTGGTCTCTCTCGAGGACCTGGGCGGGCTCGCGGCGCGGAAGCAGGCGATCCTGTCCACAGGCAGCCAGGGCGAGACCCACTCGGCCGTGTCGTTGATCGCCGCGGGCGAGCACAAGTACGTCGAGGTCGGGCCGGGGGACCTCGTCATCTTCTCCTCGCGCGTCATTCCAGGCAACGAGCGCGTGATCGGACGCGTCATCAACGCGCTCCTCCGCCGCGGCGCCGAGGTGCTCTGGGAGGATGTCGCCTTCGTCCACGTCTCGGGGCACGCGAGCGAGGACGATCTCAAGCAGATGATGGAGATGACGCGGCCGCGCTACTTCATGCCCGTGCACGGCGAGTACCGCCACCTGCTCCAGCATTCAAGGCTCGCCGAGAGCGTCTGGATCGCCAAGGACCGGATCTTCCTGGTTGAAGACGGGCTGGGCCTGGAGCTCTCGAAGTCCGGCGCGCGCGTCCTCGCAGGCTACCCCGCGGGGCGCGTGTTCGTGGACGGCAAGGGCATCGGCGACGTGGGGCAGGTGGTGCTGCGTGACCGCCAGCTCCTCGCCGAGGCGGGCATGGTCGTGGTGGCGCTGACCGTGGACAAGATCACGGGCTCGGTCGTCGCGGGACCCGAGATCGCCTCCCGCGGGTTCGTATACATGAAGGAGTCGGGGGAGCTGATGGAGGAGGTCAAGCAGGCCGTCCGCGAGGCGCTGGCGGCGCGCCAGGAGCCGGAAGTGATCGACCGCGAGCTGATCGGCGCCGTGGTGCGGAGCGCCGTCCGCCGCTTTATCAACCAGCGCTTCGACCGCAAGCCGGTCGTGATCCCGCTGGTCCTGGAGGTCTGATGGCTTCGCCTGCAGCCGAACGGTCCGCCGTGGCCACCCCCGCGCCGAAGGGCGATGGCGCCGCCCGCGCGGCGCGCAAGGACAACCGGGAGCAGGGACGCTGGGTGCGGGAGGTCAAGGGCATCCTGGCGCTCGCCCTCTCGGGCTTCGGCTTCGTGGCGCTCTACGCCTTCGACCCGACGCTGCACCTGCTCGACCAGACGAGCCCCGTGGGCCCCGTCGGCGTGTGGCTCGGCTGGGTCTTCTTCTGGGCCTTCGGCTACGCCGGCTACCTCTTTCCGATGGTGCTGGCGGGCTACGGCGCCTCGGCCTTCATCCGCTCCCGCATGGTGACGGGCTGGCCCGCTGCTGTCGGCCTCGCTCTCCTCCTGATCAGCGCGACGGGAACCCTCACGCGCATGTCTGACACACTGTCGGATCAGCGCATCCACAAGGGTGGCGTCCTCGGCTGGGTCGTGTGGGAATCCCTCGGCGTCTCCGTCGGCAGCGTGGGCACCTGGATCATCCTTCTCGCCATCATTCCGGTCGCGGTGCTGTTCATCACGCGGATGTCGCTCCGCGTGATGTCGCGCGGGGCGGGACACAGGCTCTCGGGACTGCCCTTCTTCCGCGGCAAGAAGACGGCGGGCCCGGCCTCCCGATCCGCCGCCGCCCGCCTCGATCCTGCCGTCGAGCCCGACGAGCCCGCCGTGCCGCCGCGACTCGTCGTCAAGGAGCCGGCCAAGCTCAAGGCTTCGCTCGTCGAGAAGGGGCTCGCGTGGCAGGAGACCTTCGACTTCGGCAAGGGCGGCGCCCGGGCATTCCAGCTGCCGTCCGTGGGGCTACTGCAGCCTCCTCCGGCATCGGAGCTCAAGCGCACGCGCGAGGAGCTCGAGGCCAACGCGCAGACGCTCAAGAGGAAGCTCGAGGACTTCGGCGTCACCGGGCACATCGTCCAGGCGAGCCCAGGGCCCGTCATCACCTCCTACGAGTTCGAGCCGGCGGCCGGCGTCAAGGTCAGCCAGGTCGTCAACCTGGCCGACGACCTGGCGCTGGCCATGAAGGCCGCGGCGGTCCGCATCATCGGGCCCATCCCGGGGCGCGGCACGGTCGCCGTCGAGGTGCCGAACCCGCAGATCGCCACGGTCTACCTGCGCGAGATCCTCGTCTCGGCGGAATTCGTCGAGTCCAAGGGCAAGCTGCCGCTGGCTCTCGGCAAGGACACGACGGGCAACCCGGTGGTCGCCGACCTCACGTCCATGCCGCATCTGCTCATCGCGGGCTCGACAGGCAGCGGCAAGAGCGTCGGGCTCAACACGATGATTTGCTCGCTGCTGTACAAGGCGACGCCCGCCGACGTGCGATTTCTCTTGATCGACCCCAAGCGGCTCGAGCTCGGCATCTACGAGAGCATCCCGCATCTCCTGGCGCCCGTCGTGACCGACGCCAAGGAGGCTTCGGCGCGGCTCAGGTGGATCGTCGGCAAGATGGACGAGCGCTACAAGGCGCTCCAGGCCAAGGCCGTGCGCAACATCGAGGGCTACAACAAGGAAGTGCCGCCCGAGGAGAAGCTGCCGTACTGGGACGTCGTCGTGGACG
>JACORX010000383.1 GCA_016179165.1 Candidatus Rokuibacteriota bacterium
AGCGGGCGGGCGGGCGCGGCTTGGGGGTGTCGGTCCGGGAAGGGCTCGAGCGCTCGAAGGGAAGCGTCGTGGTCGTGATGGACGCGGATTTCAACCATGACCCGCGCCTGATCCCGTACCTGGTCCGGCTCCTCGACGTGTTCGATCTCGTGGTGGGCTCACGCTTCGCGTCCAACGGCGGGATGCAGGAGCCGATTCGGCAGTGGGGCAGCGCCGGGCTGAACGCGGTCGTCCGGTTGATCCTGAGAACGCGGATCCAGGACAACCTGAGCGGCTTGTTCGCGATCCGCCGCGAAGGGCTTCTGAAGCTTCCGTACGATCGAATCTTCTGGGGGTACGGGGACTACTTCTTCCGTCTCCTATTCTTCGCGCTCCGTGTCCCGTTGAGGATCGCGGAGATGCCGGTCGTGTACGGACTCCGGTTGAGCGGCGCGAGCAAGACGCCGTTGGTCAGGACGGGCTGCCGGTACCTCTACGAAATCGTGCGGCTCCGGTATAGCTCCTGGCGACATCCGGAGCCGCGGCCGGCGCGGCCCGCCTTTCTCTACGACTGGCCGCCGAGAAGAGCCGGCGATCGGGAAAAACCATGAGCCCAACCCGCGAGGGGCTCTGGCTCGGTCTCCGTAATCGTGCTGCGACGCCGCTTCGACCTCCTCGTTCAGCGCCTCGTCATCATCGAGGGACGGACACGGCCGGCTCGATCCGGCGTGTCAGGATCCGAAGACCTCGTCGACCGCGATACGGAGGTCGGGGAAGGCCAGCGGGCTCACGGACTCTCCCCTGCCGAATCTCCGGACCGTCCCGTAGCGGGCACCGGAAGGGCTCCTGTGGACCTCGATCACGTCGTCCTGGACATCCACGATCCAGTACTCCGGGATTCCCGCTCCCGCGTACAGGGGGAGCTTGATCTCCCGGTCGCGACTGAGAGAGGTGTCCGAGACCTCGATGAGCAGCATGACGTCGCGTGGCTCCGCGGCCGCGTCGCGATACGGGACTGGGCGGGGGCGGAGGAGGGTGACGTCGGGCTCCGGCTGGGAACGCTCCGACAGGCGGATCGGTCCCTGGGGCCAGACTACGGCTCGCGGACCGACACCGATGACGAGGACACGCACCAAGGCCGAGACACAGGCAGCATGAGGGAAGCCGATCGGTGTCATCTCGACGATCTCACCGTCGAGCAACTCCACCCGGTCCCGCGTCGTGAGGATACCGACCTGGGCCATATGCAGGTACTCGTCCACGGTGAATCGCCGGCGAACTACATCCACGGTCATCGCGCTCCTCCATGAGGGGAGCCTAGACGCTCCCCGAGGCTCCTGTCAGCGCCAACAATAGGATACACCGGCTGGGCGCGCGGGCTCTTCACGACAGGACTTCGCCGGCGAGGCGGTCGCGCAGCCGCGCGGCGAACTCATCAGGCCGGCTCGGCGAGAGTACGACGAGGCCTCCGGCGGTATGGAGGTACACGAGATCGGCGGTGTTGGTGATGGCGAGATAGTGCCAGCCCGTGCGCCGGTTCCACCGGGGCCCCTGGGAGCCGAAGAGAACGTTGAGCCCGACGGCGCCGAAGCCGCCGACCGAGCGGGGCTCACGGTCCACGCCGCGGATGAGAGCGTACGGTACGAGCCGCGAGAGCCAGCGCCGCTCGATCCTGACGCCATCCGCCTCCAGCGTGAAGCCTGCGGGAGCGAGCCCCTGCACGACCCAGAGACCGAGCAGGAAAGGCAGCGGCAGGACGAGCAGGCTCGGATCGCCGGAGGTAGCGACCATCGAGACCGAGAGGACGAAGGGCACGCCGAAGCCGAGCCCCAGCCCGACGATCCCGGCGATCAGGCGCTGGCGGCGGCCGAGGGCGGCCGGATAGAAGTCGGCGTCCGCGTGAGTCAGCGCGGGCAGATCTCGAGCGCGCCGAAGAAGTACGGGATCTCGAAGGCCGCCGACTGCGGCGAGTCCGAGCCGTGCACGGCGTTGGCCTCGATGGACGAGGCAAAGTCCTTCCGTATCGTTCCCGGCGCGGCCTTGGCGGGATCCGTCGCGCCCATCAGATCGCGCAGGTGCGCGATGGCGCCCTCCCCTTCCAGCACGATCGGCATGCACGGCCCCTGCGTCATGAAGGCGCAGAGGCTTCCGTAGAAGGGCCGCTCCTTGTGAACGATGTAGAAGCCGGCCGCCTGGGCCGGCGTCAGGTGCAGCAGCTTGGCGGCCAGGACCTTGAGGCCGACCTGTTCGAAGCGGGCGATGATCTGGCCCGCGACGTTCTTGGCAACCGCGTCGGGCTTGATGATGGTCAGCGTGCGCTCTAGAGACATCGCTTGGAGATTGTCCTTTCCCGGGTTGTTCTATTCAGCACTCGCCTCACCGGGGATCTACTCGGGCCTCGCCTCACGGCTTCGCCGCTCAGCTCGAACTGCCACGCCTGCGGCTCGTCAGCCCGTTTCGGCTCGAGCTTCATTTGCCGACGACGCGGGCGACCGTCGCGCCCATGTCGGCGGGGCTCGTGACCGTGGTGATCCCGGCCGCCTCCATGGCCTTCATCTTCTCCGCGGCCGTCCCCTTGCCGCCGGCGATGATGGCGCCGGCGTGACCCATGCGGCGCCCCGGCGGCGCCGTCTGGCCACAGATGAAGCCGACGACCGGCTTCCGGACATGGGCCTTGATGAACGCCGCGGCCTCTTCCTCGGCCGTGCCGCCGATCACGCCGATCATCATGATCGCTTCCGTCTGCGGGTCATCCTGGAAGAGGCGGAGCACGTCGATGAAG
>JACORX010000384.1 GCA_016179165.1 Candidatus Rokuibacteriota bacterium
CCATGATCCCAGATCTTAGATGACGACATTCCGTCCGACAAGTGGACCAAAGTCCAATAGGCGCCCAGGGAAATGTCGACGACGTTCAAGACGGGACACCTCCTTGGGGACGTGGCCGTTTTTCGGCAGTGTTGACGGGCTGCCGTTGCCCTTCCATATCGCCCCAAAGATCCGGACCGGCGCGCACGAGTGACCTGCCAGGCATCGATGCCGTGCTGCAGGTCGGGGCCGCTAGCCGCAGGCGCCCCCGAGCAGCCCCCTCTTCATCTCTGGATTCGGCGGATCGCCACCCAGCCAGATCGAAAGGAACGCCTTCGCGAAATCATCGCCTCTGATCATACCCTTCGCCGTCCCGGCCACATCCACTTGGATGCCGGCACCCGGCTTGTGTATGAAGGTCAGTCGTTGGCCCGCTTTCACGTCGGCCATCCAGCCATTCAGCGTCGTGATGCGCTCCCTCAGTGCAGGCAGCTGCTCCTTGGCATTTTTTGCGAAGCCTTCGTCCCAGGCCTTCCTGAGGTCGTCGGCACCCACGTTGCGCACGAAGTGGAGGATCAGCTCACTCGGGGCGTCGGATCCGAGGATGGCGGTCGGATCGCTCGACGGCTTCGCCACATAGAGGGCGGCGACGTAGACATTGACCTTGAACATCGTCGCCTGGCGTAAGCCAAGACCGTTCAGCGTCAGGTTGCTGCCTTCGACCAGGGCCTGCTCCGGGAAGTTGATGCCCTTGCATTCCTTGCCGTGCGCAACGCCGACCCCCAGCACAGCCATCACGCATGACAACAGCAGAGTTCGTCTCATATGTGTCCCCATTGACCGGAAGATGAAGAAAGGCCCCGGGGTAGGAGTCCCGGGGCCTCGGCGAGTTCGGCGCGCGGTCAGGCGCGGGTTACCACTCGGGGCTGGAGTACTCGTCGAAGACTCGACGGACGATGCGGATCTCCTTCGCCTTGCCGTCCTTGTGCTCGAGCATGATGATGTCGCCCGGGTTGATCTCGTCGAGGTCGCGCGTGCGTCCCTCATCCGTGACGATCTCGGTCTCCCCGCAGGCGAAGTCCGTGCACATCTCAGCTTCGCTCTTGATGCGCACGCGGCCCGCAGCCTTGTCCACCGCGACGACGCTGTAACGGTCGTGCTTGAGCGAGTCGGTCAGGCTCATAGCCATAGGAGGGACCCCCTTTCGAATTTGTACCATTAGATAGCAGAGGTGCCCTGGGGCCGCAAGGCGTTTCTCATGCTACGATTTCCGCTGGCTCATGGACCTTACGACCAGCTACGTATTTGACGCGGCGCACCGTATTGCCGGGCACCCAGGCAAGTGCGCGTGGCTGCATGGCCACACCTATCACCTCGAGGTGACGGTCAGCAGCCCGACGCTGAACCCGCTCGGCATGGTCATGGACTTCGACGACCTGCGCGACGCGGTGCGAAAGGCCGTCCTCGACCTTTGGGACCATTCGACCCTCCTGGCCGCCGACGACCCGCTGGGTCCCGCCATCTCGGCGGTCCAGCGCGAAGCGCCGGACCGGGTCGTCCTGCTTCCCGGCCAGCCCACGGCCGAGGTGCTGACACGCGAGGCGTGGACACGGATCGAGCCTCAGCTGCCCGCGGGCATCGCGCTCGAGCGCGTCGCCATCCGCGAGACGCCAAGCTGCGGCAGCGCCATCTCGCGGCCGAAGACGTGACCAGTCTCGCAGCCACCGGTCGAGCGGCCGGGGGGCGTCTCGCCGAGGTCTTCTACTCGATCCAGGGCGAGGGCGCCACGGCCGGGCTGCCTGCCGTCTTCGTGCGCCTCCAGGGCTGCTCGGTCGGCTGCGCCTGGTGCGACACCAAGTACTCCTGGGACCCCGCGGCCGGGAGCGCCGTCGAGCTCGACCCGCTCGTCGAGGAAGTTTCGGCGTATCCCTGCCGCCGAGCCGTCGTGACGGGCGGCGAGCCGCTTGAATCGTCGATGTTCGTACCCCTGCTCCGCGCGCTCGGCAGCCGGGGCTTTTCTATCGAGGTTGAGACGTCGGGCATCCTGCCGCCGCCGCCCAGCGTGGACCGGGCCATCCAGTGGAACGTCTCGCTCAAGCTTGCCGGCTCTGGTGTGGACGAAGCGCGCCGACTGAGCCCCGACGCCATCCGGAGCTTCCTGGCCAGGGACGCCTGGTGGAAGTTCGTGGTCACGAACGACACGGACGTGAGCGAAGTGCTCCAGCTGGTCGAGCGCTTCGCCCTGCCGCGCGCCCGCATCCTCCTCCAGCCGGAAGCCGTCCGTCGCAAAGATCTCCTCGAGCGCTCCCCCGGCGTCGTCGACGCCTGCAAGCGTCACGGCTTCGGCTTCTCGCCGCGGCTCCACGTGCTGCTCTGGGACGCCAAGCGGGGCGTCTGATGCCGGGGCGCGCGGTCGTCCTCCTTTCCGGCGGGCTCGACTCGGCGACGACGCTCGCCGTGGCGCGCAAAGAGGGGTACGAGTGCTTCGCGCTCTCCTTCGACTACGGCCAGCGCCACGCCCGCGAGCTGGAATCGGCGCAGCAGGTCGCGGCCTCTCTCGGGGCCGTCACGCACCTCACGCTGCGGCTCGATCTCCGCGCCATCGGCGGCTCGGCGCTGACCGGCGACATCGCGGTGCCGAAGGGCAGGAGCCACGAGGCCATCGGCGCCGGCATTCCGGTCACCTACGTGCCCGCGCGCAACACGATCTTCCTCAGCCACGCGCTCGCCTGGGCCGAGGTGCTAGGCGCCCAGGACATTTTCATCGGGGTCAACGTGCTGGACGCAAGCGGGTATCCCGATTGCCGGCCGGAGTTCATCGAGGCCTTCGAGCGACTGGCACATCTCGCCACCCGGGCCGGCGTCGAGGGCTCGAGCCGCTTCCGCGTCCACACGCCGCTGATCACGCTCTCCAAGGCTCAGATCGTGGCCCGCGCCCACGAGCTCGGCGTGGATCTCTCGCTGACGTGGTCCTGCTACGAGCCCGAGCCCGACGGCCGTGCCTGCGGCCTGTGCGACTCGTGCCTCCTGCGCAAGAAGGGTTTCGCCGAAGCGCGGCTCGCCGACCCGGTCCCTTCGGCACACTGATCCCGTCACCGTGAGCGATTGGCGCGCCGCCGTCCGAGCCCTCCCCAGAGAGCGCACCTGGCTGCTGCCCGCGCTTCACGTCATCCAGCACGAGCTCCGGTGGATTCCCGCCGATGCGCTCGCCGAGGTCGCCTCCCATCTGCGCGTGCCGATCTCCGAGGCGTACGGCGTCGCTACGGGCTACCCGGAGTTCCGGCTGGCCGAGCCGGCCATGCGGACCGTGCGCGTCTGCACGGGGGTGTCGTGCAGGACACGCGGCGGCCTCGACCTGCTGAAGACGCTCCGCGCCATCGCCGGGGGCGACGTCACGCTGGAGCCCTACGACTGCGCCTTCAACTGCTCGGTGGCGCCGGTGGTCGAGGTGGATGGCGCCTGTCACGGGCGCGTCGGGAGAAACGAGCTGGAGCGTGTTCTCAGCGCGCCCCCTCGCCCTACCCTCTCCCCCTCCGGGAGCGAGGGTTCTGCTAGACCCCCTCTCCCCTCAGGGGAGAGGGGTGGGGTGAGGGGGGGTTCTTACGCAGAGATCCTGCGCCACGCCGAGTCTATCGCGCATCCTGGCCTGACCCTCATCCTGGCCGTGGGCTCGTGCAGCCTCGCCGTCGGCGCGGCTGAGACTCTCGCGGCGCTTCACGAGGAAGTCGTGCGGCGGAGCTGGAGCGCGCGCGTTGTGACGGCCGGCTGCGGCGGGCTCTGCTGGGCCGCGCCGGTCGTGACCATCGTCTCCCCCGACGGCGAGAGCCGCCTCCTGCCCCACGCGACGGCCAACCGCATCCCGGCTCTCCTCGACGCGGCGGCTGCCGACCGCATCGAGCCCAACCCGAGCGTCGGCGACTTCCTCGGCCACCAGCGCAGGGAGCTGACCGCGCGCTGCGGCTTGATCGATCCAGAAGACGTCGCCGACGCGATACGCCGCGGCGGCTATGCCGCGCTGGACGACGCGCTGGCCGGCCGCGATCCACTCGCCGTCATCGAGACGGTCAAGGCCGCGGGGCTGCGGGGGCGAGGCGGCGCGTACTTCGCCGCGGCTGTCAAGTGGGAGGGTGCGCGTACGTCGTCCGGCGAGCCGAAGTACCTCATCGTCAACGCCGAGGAGGGCGAGCCCGGCATCTTCAAGGACCGCCACCTCATGGAGGGCGACCCGCACCGGCTCCTCGAAGGCGCGCTTCTCGCGGCATTCGCCTCGGGGGCGAGCCGGATCATCGTCTACATTCACGGCGAGGCGCATCTCTCCGCCCAGCGCATGGCCCACGCGGTGGAGGACGCCCGGCGATGGGGGCTCGTGGGTGATCGCATCCTCGCCAGCGACTTTTCGGTAGAGGTGGAGATCAGGCGAGGCGCGGGCGGCTTCGTGCTGGGCGAAGAGACGGCGCTCATGGAGTCGCTCGAAGGCCGTCGGGCCATGCCGCGCCCCAAGCCCCCCTTCCCGACCGAAGCTGGTCTCTTTGGCAAGCCGACGGTCATCAACAACGTCGAGACGCTCTTCGCGGTCCCGCTGATCGTCACGCACGGAGCCGAATGGTGGACCGCGCTCGGCCATGGCCACGGCACAAAGTGCTTCGGCCTCTCGGGGCACGTGGCGAGGCCGGGCCTGGTCGAGGTGGAGATGGGCGCGACGCTGCGCGATCTCCTCGAGCGTATTGGTGGCGGAGCGGGCGGGGGCGGCGTGACCGAGGCTGGCGCGCTCAAGGGCGCGGTCCTGGGCGGACCCTCGGGCATCGTCGTGCCGCCGCGCGATTTCGACGAGCCTCTTATGCCCGGCGGCGGCGTGAACCCGGGAACGGGCGGCATCGTGGCCATCGACGAGACGGTCTCGGTGCGTGAC
>JACORX010000368.1 GCA_016179165.1 Candidatus Rokuibacteriota bacterium
TCGCCGGTGACGTGCCCGAAGGCCTCATGGGGACGCGGCTCGTGGCGCGCGACATCGGCTCGCTGGTGGCCGGCTCGAAGTACCGCGTCGAGTTCGAGGATCGCCTGAAGGCCGTGCTGAAGGAGATCGTGGAGTCCGAGGGGCAGATCCTCTGCTTCATCGACGAGATGCACACGCTCGTGGGCGCCGGCGCCGCCGAGGGCTCCATGGACGCCGCGAATTTGCTGACGCCGGCGCTGGCCAGGGGCGATCTGCACTGCGTCGGCGCCACCACGCTGGACGAGTACCGCAAGCACGTGGAGAAGGACCCGGCGCTCGAGCGGCGCTTCCAGCCCGTGCTGGTGAAGGAGCCCTCCCTGGAGGACACGATCGCGATCCTCCGCGGCCTCAAGGAGAAGTACGAGGTCCACCACAAGGTCAAGATCAAGGACGCGGCGCTGGTGGCCGCCGCCGTGCTGTCCAACCGCTACATCGCGGACCGCTTCCTGCCCGACAAGGCCATCGACCTGGTCGACGAGGCGGCCTCGCGCCTGCGCATCGAGATCGACTCCATGCCGCACGAGATCGACGAGATCGAGCGGCGCATCATGCAGCTCCAGATCGAGCGCGTCTCCGTGGCCCGCGAGTCCGACGAGGTCTCGCGGGAGCGCCTGCAGAAGCTCGACGCGGAGCTGGCCGAGCTCGGGCGGCAGTCGGCCGGCCTCAAGAGCCAGTGGCAGGCCGAGAAGGCGGCCATCATGGCCATCGGCAAGATCAAGGAGGAGGCCGAGGCCGCGCGGCGCTCAAGCGAGGACGCGAAGCGCCGAGGCGACCTCGAGAAGGCCTCCACGCTCCAGTACGGCACGCTCATCGAGCTGGACCGCAAGCTCGAGAGCGAGAACGCCCGGCTCGCGGAGCTGCAGAAGAGTCAGCGCATGCTGAAGGAGGAGGTCGACGAAGAAGACGTGGCTGAGACCGTCGCAAAGTGGACGGGCATCCCCGTGACGCGCCTCCTGGAGGCCGAGGTCCAGAAGCTGGTTCAGATGGAAGAGCGGCTGAGCCGCCGCGTCGTCGGCCAGGCCGAGGCCATCACGGCCGTCGCCAACGCCGTGCGCCGCGCGCGCTCGGGGCTGTCGGATCCCAACCGCCCCATCGGCTCCTTCCTCTTCCTCGGGCCCACGGGGGTGGGCAAGACGGAGCTGGCGCGGGCTCTGGCGGAGTTCCTGTTCGACGACGAACGCGCCATGATCCGCATCGACATGTCGGAGTACATGGAGAAACACACGGTCTCGCGGCTCATCGGCGCCCCGCCCGGCTATGTCGGCTATGAAGAGGGCGGCCAGCTGACCGAGGCGGTGCGCCGGCGCCCGTACTCCGTGGTCCTCTTCGACGAGATCGAGAAGGCGCACGGCGACGTCTTCAACGTGCTCTTGCAGCTGCTCGACGACGGCCGGCTGACTGACGGCCACGGCCGGACCGTGGACTTCCGGAACACGGTCGTGATCATGACGTCGAACCTCGGCAGCCACCTCTTCCGCGAGGAGCAGGATCCCAAGCGCCTGCGCGCGGAGATCATGGAAACGCTCAGGCAGTCGCTGCGCCCCGAGTTCTTGAACCGGATCGACGAGATCGTGGTCTTCAAGGCACTCGGCCGGGACGAGATCGGCCGGATCGTCAAGATTCAGGCCGCCTATCTCATGAAGCGCCTGGCCGACAAGCGAATCACTCTCACGCTCTCCCCGGCGGCCGAGGATCTCCTGGCCCGCGAGGGCTACGACCCCGTCTACGGCGCCCGGCCGCTCAAGCGCACCATCCAGCGCCTGATCCAGGATCCGCTTGCGCTCAAGCTCCTGGAGGGCGAGTTCAAGGACGGCGACACCGTCGTGGCCGACGCCGAGGGCGGCGAGATCGTCTTTCGCAAGCAGAGGGGATGAGCGAAGAGACCGCCTTCTTCAAGTTGGATGGCGAGCGCCTCGTCCCTACCGTGCTGACCCGGGGGCCGTGGAGCCCTATCCACCAGCACGGCGGGCCGCCTTCGGCCGTCATGGCGCGCGCCATCGAGCAAGCCGCGGGCGAGCCGGATTCGCTCCAACTGACCCGGTTCACGGTCGACTTCGTCCGGCCCGTGCCGATGGAGCCGCTCACCGTCAGCGTGGAGCTGGTGCGCGACGGCCGCCGCGCCCGCGGCTACGCCGCCGTGCTCTCGGCCGGGGGGCAGGCCGTGGCGCGGGCCACCGCGCTCGTGGTCCGCACCGAGCCGGTGACGCCGCCGCCCGTGCCCGTCCAGGAGCCGCTGCTCCCATCCCCCGCCGAGGCCACCCCGTTCCAGTTCCCGTTCTTCCGCGATTCGGTCGGCTACCACACCGGCGTGGAGACGCGAATGGCGCGTGGCGCCTTCGGCTCGGGACGCGCCGCGGCGTGGATGCGCCTGCGCGTGCCGCTCGTCCTGGGCGAGGCGCCCTCTCCGGCCCAGCGGGTTCTCACCGTGGCCGACTCTGGCAGCGGCGTCGGCGCGGCCATCGAACCGGGGCGCTTCGTCACGTTCATCAACGCCGATCTGACCGTCTCGCTCCATCGCCTCCCGGACGGCGAGTGGGTCGGGCTCGACGCGGTGACCGTGCTCGAGCCCCACGGCATCGGGCTCACCCGCACCGGCCTCCACGACGCGCGCGGACCGATCGGAGAGGGACTGCAGGGCCTCGTCGTGGGCCAGCCGGTCGCTCGATGACGAATCCCTCGGCAGCCCCGCAGCATCGCAAGCGGAGACGTCCAAAGGAGACCTCGTGACCGACACCCGGAAGCGGCTTTACTACGGCTGGATCGTGCTGGCCGCGGTCGTGTTCGTCATGCTGGGCGCTTCGGGGATCCGCGCCGTCTTCGGCGTCTTCATCAAGCCGATCGAGGCCGAGTTAGGCTGGACCCGCCAGCAGCTCTCCGGAGCCGCGGCGCTGTCGCTCTTCGTGCTCGGCGCCGTCGGACCCATGGTGGGCTGGCTCGCCGACGTCTGGGGCCCCCGCCGCGTGCTGCTCCTAGCCGCAACCGTCCTCGGTGCCGGCACCATCCTGGCGTCATTCGTCGGCCACCTCTGGCAGATGTACGCGAGCGCCGGGGTCCTGATGGCCGCCGGCGCCGGTGGGCTCGGCATCGCCACCACGGCCACGGTGGCCGCGCGTTGGTTCGTCGCCCGGCGCGGCCTCATCCTGGGCATTCTCGGCGGCGCCATGTCCGCGGGCCAGATGATCGTCGTCCCGCTCTCGATGCTGCTGATCGGCCTCTACGGCTGGCGGGCCTCGTTCCTCTGGCTGGGCGTGGGCATCCTCGTGCTGGCGCTGCCGGTGATCCTGGCCTTCGTGCGCGACGACCCGGCCGACATGGGGCTCAAGCCCTTCGGCGCGGGACCAGCGAGCGGAGCGGCGTTCGGCGCGGTGGCCGATACCCGGCGCGTGCCGGTCTCGGAAGCCATGCAGGTGCCGGCGTTCTGGCTCCTTGCCTCCACCTTCTTCGTCTGCGGCTACACGTCGAATGGTCTCGTCCTGACCCACCTCGTTCCGCACGCGGCGGAGCACGGCTTCTCGGAGATGCACGCCGCCCAGGCGCTCGGCCTCATGGGCGCCATGAACATCGTGGGCACGGTGCTCTCCGGCTGGATCTGTGACCGCTTCGGGAGGAAGGGGCCGCTCGCCTTCTATTACGGAGTCCGCGGGTTGTCGCTCATCTTCCTGCTCTACGTCTGGAACGTGCCTTCGCTCCACATCTTCGCGGCGATCTTCGGGCTCAACTATATCTCGACGGTGCCGCCCACGACGACGCTGACCGCGAACATCTTTGGCCGGCTCTCGGTGGGCGCGCTCTCCGGCTGGATCTTCTTCTCCCACCAGGTCGGCTCGGCCCTCGGCGCCTGGGCCGGCGGCGCCATCTTCGACGCCACAGGCTCCTACTCCTGGGCCTTCCTGTCGGCGGCGGTGCTCGCCTTCATCGCGTCCGGCCTTTCCCTCCTCATCAAGGAAGTGCCGATCAGCGCCCGCCCGAGCCAGATCCCAGCCTCGAGAAGCGCTCCAGTCCCCGCCGGCTAGCCCTTCGACGCCGGCCCGCACGACGAGGCGCGGGCGAGCTGCCGCTGCGACGTCCGTCGTCTCTTCGCGATTGGTACGGGACCGGGGGATGCCCCCCGAACCCCCTTGCTTCTCGGGGTGACGGGGGCGCCCCCGGGCCCGTACCGATCGCGGCGCGCCGAAGGCGCGCTCAAACCTTCAGGTACTTGTCGAAGAAGGCTACGCACCGCTTCCACGCGTCCTCCGCCGCCTCCTTCTTGTAGACCTGCGGCCGGTCGTCGGAGAAGAAGGCGTGCGGCGCGCCTGGGTAGAGCACGAACTGGTTCGCAGGGTTTCGCTTCTTAAGCTCGGCCTCGAAGCGCTTGACGTCATCAGCCGGGATGCCCGCGTCCGCCTCGCCGTAGAGCCCCAGCACCGGCATCGTGAGCTTGTCCGCGAGGCTGAAAGCGTCCACGCCGGGTGCGTCGGAATACGTGCGCTTGAGGTGACCGTACCACGGCACGGCCGCGGCGACGCCGGGGTACTCGGAGGAGAAGTGGAGCGTCAGGGCCCCGCCGCCACAGAAGCCCGTCACGCCCACGCGATCCGCCCGCGCCCACGGCTGCTGCTTGGCGAAGTCGGCCGCGGCGCGGATGTCCCCCAGGTACTGACCCCGAGTGACCTTGCCGGCTATCTGGCCCATCTCCTGGAAATTCTTTCCCTGCATGCCGCCCTCGCGGTGATAGAGCTCGGGTGCGATGGCGTAGAAGCCGGCCTGCGCGAAGCGTCGCACGACGTCCTTGTTGTGCTCGCCGTTGCCCGTGAAGCCCGAGATCACGACGACGATCGGATAGCGCCCGGCCCTCTCGGGGCGGGCGTCGTAGGCCGGGATCGCTGCGCCACCGACGGTCAGCTGGATGTCCCGAGCGAGAATCCCCTTGCTGTCGGTGACGATGGCCTGGGCCATCGAGATCCCGGGCGTGAGGACACCGCCCACGGTGGTGAAGGCGCCGAACTTCAAGACTTCTCTGCGGCTGAGCGGGTTGAACATAGATCTCCCTTTCGTAGGTTGGTTAGGGGCCATTGCTTCCGTTCCAGAAACATCGGCCCGGATTCTACGGTAGATAGAACCAGCAGTGAGGCTCTCTGGTTTCGTGTCCGGAGGGGTCCGGCCACGGTTTCGAGGCCGGGATCGCCTGGCAGGCTGCTGAAAAACTCGCAGGCTGCTCAAAAAGGTCCAGATGCGAGGCGGCGCCCCGCTGTTCGAGTTGAACGACGGCCTATCTCAGCCCTCGCCTCACGACGGCATGATTCCGCGACGAACCGCACGACTGTCTCAGCCCTCGCCTCGTGGCTTCGCCCCTCGGCTCGAACAACCACGAGCGTGCGGCCGAGGGCGCCAACGAAGCAGATGGGCCTTTTTCAGCAGCCTGCTGGGGGAACTACCAGCCGATGGCGTGGGCGCCGCGGCGCGGATCGGCCCCGCCCATGAGGACGCCGTCGGATCCGACACGTACGCAGCAGACCGCGCCGGCGCGCCAATCCCAGTCGGGCCAGTCGGCCATGCGGTGTCCGAGGCCGGCCAGCGCGGCGCGGGTCTCGGAGCTCACGCGAGCCTCGGCTTCCAGCACGCCCGGGGCGTGCGCGTGGGGCCAAAAGGAGTCGGGGAAACTCCTCGTGGCGACGCGCGGCGCCTCGACGGCCTGCTGCGGCGCCATACCGTGGGCCGTGGTGTTCAGGAACACCTGGAGCATCGCCTGCTGCTGGACGTCGCCTCCGGGAGTTCCGAAGGGCATGAACGCTCGGCCGTCGCGGAGCACCATGGAGGGCGCGGGCGTGAGTCGCGGCCGCTTGCCGGGGGCGACCACGCTTGGATGTCCCGGCCGGAGCCATCCCTGTGAGCCCCGCGGCGAGACCACGCAGCCCACACCCGGGATAACCGGGGAATCGACGCCCGGGTCGCTCGGCGTGGCGGAGAAGGCATTGCCCTCCGCGTCCACAACCGAGACATAGGACGTGTCGAGGGAACCCCCGGGCCGCATCGTGACAGGCCCGGACACGCCGTGGCCGCCATTGGCGACCGCTCGCAGCGAGTACGGATCGCCGGCGGGCGGCAGGTCGGGCCAGGCGCGGTCCTCCCTGATCAGCGCGCGCCGCGCCTTGGCGTACTCCTTCGACAAGAGCCCGTCCGCAGGCACCTTGACGTGGAGTGGGTCGCCGTAATACGCCTCGCGGTCGGCGAACGCGAGCTTCATCGCCTCTGTCAGGATGTGCAGGGCCCGGGGCGTGTTGTGGCCGAGGGCGCGCCAGTCGTAGCTCTCGATCAGGTTCAGCATCTGCAGCAGCACGGGCCCCTGGCACCAGAACCCGCACGCCGCGACCTCGTACTCTCCGAAGCTGGTTTTGAGCGCGGGCGCGACCTCGACGGAGAACTCGGCGAGATCTTCGGCGGTCAGCAGGCCGCCTTCGCGCGCGTGGTACTCAGCGATGCGCTTCGCGATGTCGCCCTTGTAGAAGGCGTCCCGAGCGGCGCGGATCGCACCCGCGCGGCCGCGCGAGCGCGCGTTGAGCTCGGCCGTCGCCATGATCTTGATCGTCTGGGCCAACTCCGCCTCTACCAGAAGATGTCCGGGCGGCGGCCCCTGCCCGTCCTTGAGGTACAGCGCGGCCGAGGTGGGGAACTTTCGGATCTTGTCGGCGGCACGACCGAACTGGTACGCGGAGAAGACGGAGAGCGGAAAGCCGTGCTCCGCGCACTCCATGGCGGGCGCCGCCACCTCGGCGAAGCTCTTGGTGCCCCAGCGCTCGAGCGCGGCGCACCACGCGTCGGGCGCGGCCGGCACGACCGTGCGCAGGAGACCGGCGGGGATCTGGCCCCCGCAGCGCTCGTGGAAGTACTCGGCCGTCGCGCGCTTCGGATACGGCCCGACGCCCGACACCTCGAACGTCTCGCCGGTGCGCCCGAGGTGCACGAGGATGGGCGCCACCCCGGCGAAGCTGACCATGTCCGGGTGGACGACTCCCAGCATGAATCCCGCGGCGCATCCGGCGTCGATCGCGTTGCCGCCCGCCTCGAGGACGCGCGCGGCCGCCTGCGCCGCCAGCGGGTGTCCCGCCGCCACCATCCAGCGGCGGCCCATCACCTGGTGCATCGGTCCCGCTGCCGGTGCTGTGCCCACGTCCTTCTG
The DNA here is from genome assembly GCA_016179165.1 of Candidatus Rokuibacteriota bacterium. Taxonomy (GTDB): domain Bacteria; phylum Methylomirabilota; class Methylomirabilia; order Rokubacteriales; family CSP1-6; genus AR37. The sequence continues at coordinate 7,199 of JACORX010000368.1, forward strand.
CGAGGAGGCCGAATCGAGGCTCATGCGGCGTATGGTAGCATAGCCGCATGCCGCGCGATCCGCTCGTGGGCGTGACCACGTCCATCTCCGTTGGGCAGACTCCCGAGCGCGCCTACGTCAACTCGGCGTACCTCGAGGCCGTCCAGCGGGCGGGCGGCGTGCCGGTGCTCCTGCCGCCCCAGCTCTCGAAATCGTCCGTCGATCGCCTCGTGCGCGGCCTCGACGCGGTCCTGCTCACGGGCGGCGGCGACGTGGACCCGGCCTCCTTCGGCGAGGCGCCGCATCCGACGCTCTACGACGTCGCCCCCTCGCGCGACGCGCTCGAGACGCACGTGACGCTCTACGCGATCGAGAAGCAGACCCCCCTCCTCGCGATCTGCCGCGGCGTCCAGGTGCTCAACGTCGCCCTCGGCGGCAGCCTCCACCAGGACGTGCCGACGGACCCCGGCACCGAGATCCAGCACAGCCAGAAGGAGGGGCGCGACCAGGCGACCCACAAGGTCACGGTCGCGGCGGGCAGCCGCCTGTCGCGGGTGCTGGGCGGCGAGGACATCGAGGTCAACAGCTTCCATCACCAGGTCATCAAGTCTCTCGGCCGCGGCCTCGTCGCCGTCGCGTGGGCGCCCGATCAGCTGATCGAAGGCGTCGAGCTGGACGACGACTCGCGGTGGGTGCTCGGCGTCCAGTGGCATCCCGAGCACCTCGTCGGCGGCTCCGAGTCGGCCCGCCGCCTCTTCTCCGCCCTCGTCACCGCCGCCCGCACGTAAGCGCCGGCGCGGCAACCGGAGGTCTCCATGTCCAAGACGCGCGGCACCGGACTCCTGATGTTGTGGACCGACGTGGATCCCGAGCACGAGGCCGAGTTCAACCGCTGGTACAACGAAGAGCACATCCAGCACTTGCTCAAGGTGCCGGGCTTTCTCAGCGCGGGACGCTACGCGGCGCTCTCCGGCGGGCCCAAGTACCTCTCGATGTATGAGCTCGAGGAACCGGGCGTGCTCCGGACGCAGGCCTTCCTCGACGAGGTACGCTTCCGGCCATCTCCATGGCGCACGAAGACCTCCGGCGGCCACGTCGGGCGCAACTACATCGTCCAGGGCTACCGCCAGATCCATCCGGCGCGAACCAACCCGATCGAGCTGACGATGGGGCCGTCGCCGTATCTCCAGATGGGGCGGATGGACATTCCTGCCCAGATGGAAGAGGAGTGGAACGCCTGGTACAACACGGTGTACGTCCCGGACTACCTGACGGTGCCCGGCGTCATCCGGGCGCGCCGCTTCACGGTGGTCGAGGGCCAGCCGAAGTACCTGACGGTCTACGAGTTCGAGCGGCCGGACGTGCCGAAGAGCGAAGCGTGGAACCAGGTACGTGACAAGAATCCCTGGACCCACCGCATCCGCCCCTTCATGAAGCTCGACGCGGGCTCACCCGCGGTCTTCAAGCGGATCTACCCCGACCCCGTGTAGGTCGGCGTGGTCACTGGCAGCAGCGCACGTGAGGCGAGCGGGTCCTGTCGTCGGGGGCGGGGGTCGCGCATCCGGCTACGCCCCCCTAATCTAGCGTGATTCGCAGCCCTGCGGGCTGCGGGCACTTGCTAAGGGCGGAACGAAGCCGGCTGCGCGGCCCCGGCCCCCGACGCCACCCGCCCGATTGCCGTGACCAGGCGGGTGGCGTCGGGGCAGCGCCCTGCCGCGGGGCGGAGTGGGACCCCCGAGTCCCCTCGCAGCTCGAAGAGCTGCGCTTGGGGCGAGTGGGTGACGTAGCCCGGCGGCAGGGCGCTGCCCCGACGACAGGCCCCGCCCGCCTCGCGCGTGCAGTTCCCATCGGATCGCGCTAGAGCAATGTCCAGCGGGACGGCGCGCTGGTGACGCGCTCCTCCGCGACGCGGCCTTCCTTCTTGAGCTTCTTGAGATGGGAGTGGACGGACTTGCCGGCCATCGCGTGGAGCTTCTCGGGCACGTCGGCGTAGATCACCTTGACCATCTCGGGGATGCTGCGGAGGCCATTGCCGAGAGCGTCCACGATCTGCCGTTCGCGCTCCATCCGGTGGTCGATGTACTCCTGGATCTTCGCGGGGGCGTCCTCGATGACGGGCCCGTGGGCGGGATAGATGCGCCGGGCGCCGAGGGCCTGCACCCGGCGCAGTGACGCCATGTAGTCGCCGAGGTCGCCGTCCTCGTCGGGAATCACGCTGGTCGAGCCGTTCAGGATCAGGTCGCCGCTGAAGAGCGCGCGCTCTTCCTCGAGGTAGTAGCACAGGTGGTCCGACGCGTGCCCCGGCGTGTGGACGGCACGGAGGGTGACGCCGTCGCCCTTGACCACCTGTCCGTTTTTGAGATCGGTGGTGCCCGCCGGGAGGTCGGTGTCCTTGTGGATCATCTTCGAGACGGCGAGACCGGGAAAGCGCTCGCGGAGATGCGGCACGCCGCCCAGGTGGTCCATGTGCCGGTGCGTGAGGATGACCCGCGAGGGCCGGCGCCACCCGCGCTCGCCGAGATAGTCATCGAGCACATCCATGTACCCGGTCACGCCCGCGCCCGTGTCGATCAGGACGGGATCGCTCCGCCCGACCAGGTAGGTGTTGGTGCCGGGGCCCGTCATCATCCCCGGGTTGAGCCCGAGCACGCGCCCAACACGATCGCTCGGCGTGGCGCGCTTGGGAAAATCAGGATCGACCCAGATCATGCGACCCCCCAATTCATGCGACCCCCAGGTATCGGCGCTTGACGTCCTCGTCCGCCTCGAGGCCCGCGGGCGTACCCTCCCAGACGATCTGCCCCTTGTTCATCACGTAGACGCGGTCGGCGACCTGGAGCGCCAGGTGGTAATTCTGCTCCACCAGCAGGATGGACAGCCGCCCGCCCTTGAGCCCCCGCACGATGCGCCCGATCTCGCGTACGATGATGGGCGCCAGCCCCTCCGACGGCTCGTCGAGCACCAGCATACGCCCGTTGGTCATGAGGGCGCGGGCGATCGCGAGCATCTGCTGCTCGCCTCCCGAGAGAGTACCCCCCGGTTGGAGTGCCCGCTCTCCTAGGCGCGGGAAGAGCGCGTAGACGCGCTCGAGCGTCCACTCTCCCGGCCTCGCGCCCAGCGTGAGGTTCTCGCGCACGGTCAGCGGCGAGAAAATGCGCCGCCCCTGGGGCACCAGCGCCAGCCCCCGCCGCGCGATGCGGTACGCGGGCCACGCCTGCACCGGCCGGCCGCCGAAGACCACGCGCCCCTCGCGGGGCGGCGTGAAGCCGGCGACGCTCCTGATAAGGGTCGTCTTGCCGGCGCCGTTTCGTCCGAGGAGCGCCACCGCTTCGCCCTCGCCCACGCGGATCGACACGCCGTGCAGGATGTGGCTCTCGCCGTAGTAGGTCTGGATCGCCTCGACGCCGAGCATCACGCGCTTCCCAGGTAGACTTCGTAGACACGCGGGTCGCGCTTCACCTCGTCGAACGTGCCCTCGGTCAGCACCTCGCCGTAGTGGAGCACGGTGACCCGGTCGGCCAGCGAGGAGACGACGTCCATGTCGTGCTCGATGATCAGGAGCGTGATCTCCCGTGGCAGCCCCTCGAGCATGCGGGTCATGCGCTGCGTCTCCTCGGGCGACATGCCGGCCGTGGGCTCGTCCAGCAGCAGGAGCTTGGGCCCCGTCGCCAGCGCCACGCCGATCTCGAGCTGGCGCTGCTCGCCGTAGGAGAGGTGGGAGGCCTGCTCGCCGAGGCGGTCGGCGAGGTCCACGGCCTCGGCCACCTCGCGCGCCCGGACCAGGGGCCGGGGCAGCCGGGAGATCGTGCCGAGGATGTTGTAGCTCCCGCGCCCGCCGGAGGCCGCCGCGAGCCTGAGGTGCTCGAGCACCGTGAGCTCGGGGAAGAGGTTCGTGCGCTGGAACGATCGCGAGATCCCCCGGCGGGCCACCACGTGGGGCGGCAGCCCGGCGATGGGGTGCCCGTCGAAGACGATGCGCCCCGCCGAGGGCGCCAGCGAGCCCGTGATGAGGTTGAACAGGGTCGTCTTCCCGGCGCCGTTGGGGCCGATGAGGGCTCGCCGCTCGCGCGGCTCGACGTGGAGCGACACGCCGTTGAGGGCCATCAGCGCCCCGAAATGGCGGGTGAGCCCCTCGGTGGCGAGGAGCGGCGTCCCTGCAACCGTCACGCCCGGAGCCCCACGCGCCCCCTGAGCGCGCCGACGATGCCACCGGGCGCGAAGAGGACGAGGAGGATGAACGTGAGCCCGAGGATGAGCATCCAGCGCTCGGTGTACGAGGACACGAGGGTCTGGAGCAGGATGAAGGCGGCCGCGCCGAGCATGGAGCCGCCCAGCGTCCCGGTCCCCCCGATGATCACCATCAGCAGCGCCTCGCCGGAGGTCGTCCAGAGGAACGCGTCCGGCGTGATGGAGCCCACGAGCTGGGTATAGAGCGCTCCCGCCACGCCCGCCACGGTGCCGGCGATGACGAAAGCCAGCAGCTTGTAGCGGTTCACGGCGTAGCCCACCGCCTGCATGCGCCCCTCGTTCTCGTGGATGCCCCGGAGCACGTGGCCGAATGGCGAGCGCACCACCCGCCGGAGCAGCAGCGCCGCCAGCGCCACGAGCCCCAGCAGGTAGAGGTGGAAGCGCATCGGCTGCGCCAGGTCGATGCCCAGGACCGGCGCGCGGGGGACGCCGACGATGCCGTCCTCGGCCCCGAGCCAGGCGGCCTGGAAGGTCACCGCGTAGAACATCTGGGAGAAGGCCAGCGTCAGCATGATGAAGTAGACGCCGCTCACCCGGATCGAGAAGACGCCGATGATGAGCGCAGCGAGGCCTGCGGCCAGCGCCGGCAGCAAGAGCGCCGACAGCGTGCCCGGGGAGTGCGTCAGCGCCAGCGCGGCGACGTAGCCCCCCACCCCGAAGAAGGCCGAGTGGCCGAAGGAGACCATGCCGGCATAGCCCATGAGCAGGTCCAGGCTCATGGCGAAGATGCCCCAGATGAGGATCTCCTGCAGGAGCTTGACCGGGTAGTTGCCGGAGAAGAGCGGAAAGACCGCCGCAGATCCGAAGAGCACGAGCCACGCCACGAGCCTGGCCATCACTTGAGCGGCCGCCCGAAGAGGCCCTGGGGCCGCAGCAGCACGATGGCCGCCATGACGAGATAGATCATGAGCATGGAGGCGCCGGGCAGCCACGCTTTCCCGAAGGTCTCGGCCTGCCCGATGATGAGGCTCCCGACCAGGGAGCCCTTGAGGCTCCCGAGCCCGCCCACCACCACGACGATCAGGGCCGGGATCAGGATGCTCGCGCCCATGGGAGGATACGCGGACTGGATCGGGCCGGCGATGACTCCCGACAACCCTGCCAGCGCGGCGCCGAAGGCGAAGACTCCCGTGAAGACGCGGTGGATGTTGATCCCCATGCCCGCCGTCATCTCGGAGTCGAAGACGCCGGCGCGCACGACGGACCCGAGCCGTGTGCGCTCGATCAGGAGCCACACCGCCACGGCCATGGTGAGGCCGAAGACGATGACGAAGAGGCGGTACGAGGGCACGGTGGCCCCCCCGACCGTCACCGAGCCGGAGAAGACGTCGGGAGGAGGAATGGAGCGGATGCGTCCGCCCCAGATCCACTTCACCAGGTCCTCGAAGAAGTAGATGAAGCCGAA
>JACORX010000392.1 GCA_016179165.1 Candidatus Rokuibacteriota bacterium
CACGAGCACCGCGGGCCGCGCCAGGCGGAGGTTCATCATCGGGACGAGGCTCTGCCCGCCGGCGAGCAGCTTCGCATCTGCGCCGTGCTGCTTCAGCACCGTGAGCGCCTCTTCGAGCGTGTCGGGCGCCACGTAGAGGAAGGGCGCGGGCTTCATGCGCGTGGCCCTCCCGCGGCAGCGCGCCCGGCCTCGATCGCCTCCGCCAGATCGCTCGGAGTGAACGGGACGCGGGTGAGCTTCACGCCGAACGGCCTGAGCGCGTCCTCCACCGCGGCGGTGAGCACTGCGGCGACGGGGATCAGGCCGCCCTGTCCGGCTCCTTTCGCCCCGAGCGGGTTGAGCGGCGACGGGGTGCCAAGATGATCGAGGTCGACGCGCGGCACGTCGGTGGCGGTCGGCATGAGGTAGTCCATCAACGTTCCGGTCAGGATCTGGCCGTCGTCCGTGTAGCTGACGCGCTCGAGGAACGTGTTGCCGATGCCGTGGGCGACGCCGCCGATGACCTGGCCGTCGACGATGAGCGGGTTCATGAGGGTTCCGAAGTCCTCGACGGCCGCGTATTTCAGGATACGGATCTCGGCGGTCTTCGGATCGACCTCCACGACGGCGGCGTGCGCGCCCGTCGGGTACGTCGTCGCGGGCGGACAGAAGGCGGTGATCGCGCCAAGCCCGGGTCCCGACGCCAGCCGCAAGGGAGCGCCGACGTCGCCAAGCGAGCGGCGGGCGATCTCCCCGAGAGCGACCCCGCGGTCCGGTGCGCCTCTCACCGCGACGCGACCGTTCTCGAGCACGAGGTCCTGCTCGCTCGCCTCCAGCATGGTGGCCGCGATGCGGCGCGCCTTGTCCTTCACCTCGCGCGACGCCTGGAGCGCGGCGGAGCCGACCAGGACCGCCGCCCGGCTGGCGAAGGTGCCGATGCTGTAGCGGACGAGATCGGTGTCGCCGCTGAGCACCGTGACGTCCTCGATCGGGACCGTGAGCTCGTCGGCCACGATCTGCGCGAACGTCGTGCGGTGGCCCTGCCCCTGCGCGGGGGCTCCGGCGCGCACGATCACCTTCCCGGTGGGCTCCACCGACACGGACACCTCCTCGTACGGCCCAAGCCCCGCTTCCTCGACGCAGCAGCCGACCCCGAGCCCGATGTACCGGCCCTGGCTTCGCTGCTCGGGCTGCGCGCGCCGCCGCTCGTCGTACTGCACGATCTCCATGGCGCGCCGGAGGAGGGCGGGGACGTTGCCGCTGTCGTAGGTGCGCCGGCTTCCGTCCCGGGAGAGGAAGCCGACGTCGTACGGATACTCCTCGGGCTGGATCAGGTTCCGCCGGCGCACCTCGGCGGGGTCGATGCCGAGGCGCTCGGCCACGCGATCCAGCAGCCGCTCCATCACGTACACGGCCTGCGGCCGCCCCGCGCCCCTGACCGGGGCGACGGGGACGCACGTCGTGAAGACGACGACGGCTTCCATCGTGTAGTTCGGGACCTTGTAGGGGCCGGGGATGTTGACGAGCGTCAGCAGGGGGACGACGGGGCCCCACGGTGTGTAGGCGCCGTTGTCGTGCAGGAATCGCCCCCGCACGCCGAGGATGACGCCGCGCTCGTCGGTGGCGATCTCGATGTCGTGGAGCTGACTGCGCTCTTGGTACGCGGCGATGAGGTGCTCCCGCCGATCTTCGATCCATTTCACGGGACGCGCGAGTGTCCACGCGAGCGCCGGAATGAGGATGTCCTCGACGTAGACGAGGCCCTTGTAGCCGAACCCGCCGCCCACCTCACCGTTCAGCACGCGGACGCGGTACTCGGGCAGCTCGAGCGCTGCCGCGATCACAGCACGATGGAGGAACGGCACCTGGGACACGTTCCAGACCGTCATGCGCTGGTCGGCGGGGCTCCACTGGGCGACGATGCCGCGTGTCTCCATCGCCTGCCCGGCTCCCCGGTGGACCTCGAGCCGCTCCTTCACGACGCAGTGCGCGCCCGCGAAGGCGGCCGCCGCGTCGCCCTTCTTGACGGGCAGCCGCGCCGCGACGTTTCCGGGACGGTCGTCGTGGACGAGCGCCGCGCCGGGCTCCAGCGCCTTCTCGAGGTCCACGACGGCGGGGAGCGGATCGTACTCGACCTCGATGCGCTCGAGCGCGTCCTCGGCGAGATACCGGGTCTCGGCGACGACGGCGGCGATGGGCTCGCCGACGTAGCGCACCGCGTCCGACGCGAGGGTCGGAAGCGCCTTCGGGGGCAGGGCCGGATGCGGGTGGCAGTCCGGCAGCATCGCCGCCGTGGCGGGCAGGTCGGCGGCCGTGAAGACGGCGACGACGCCCGTGGCGCCGCGCGCGCGGGACACGTCCACCCGGCGCAGCCGGGCGTGCGCCATCGCGCTGCGGAGGATGGCAACGTGCGCCATGCCCGGGAGCGTGACGTCATCGACGTACTGGCCGCGACCGGTGACGAGGAGGTCGTCCTCGACTCGCGCCTGTCGCTGTCCGAAGTACCCCACGAGGCGCCGCCTTCCCGCCGGCCTAGCGCGCCACCTGCTGGCGGCGGAGAAAGTCGACGATGAGCCGCGTGCTCTCCTCGGGCTTCTCGATGAACGTGATGTGCCCGCACTCCTTGATCACCGCGAGCTCCGCCCGCGGCATGCGCGCCCGGATCTTCTCCGAGAACGCCACCGGCGTGAGGATGTCGCGGTCGCCGACGACGACGAGCGTGGGCGTGGCGATCTGCGCGAGGTGCTCCGTGAACTTCGGCTCCCTCTCCTGACCCGGCAAGACCCGTCCGAACCGCAGGATCGACTTCAGAAATTCCGCGTAGAGGGCGGGATCGTTCCTCGAGAGCCCCGCGAGGAGGCCGTCGACGGCCTTCTTGCCCCGCTCGGTCTCGATGAACTCGCGCGAGAGCGTCCACAGGAGCACGTGGTCGCGGATGACGTCCCCCATGCCGAGCCGCTCGACGAGGTTGATCCGCATGCGGAAGTTGGTCTCCAGCGAGCGGTCCAGCTCGGAGAAGGCCGCGAGCAGGATGAGGCTCTTTGCCAGGGCCGGCGTCTGCCGGAGAAGGACGAGGGCGACACAGCCGCCGAGGGAGGAGCCGACGATGTGGGCGCTGGGGATCTGCAGGTGCGCGAGGAGATGCTTCACGTCCTCGGCCCACAGCTCCATCGTGTACTCGCCGGCGGGGCGGTCGGATTGCCCCATCCCGCGCGGGTCGTAGGCGACGACGCGGAAGTACTTCTCCATCTCCGGAATCGCGTAGCTGAAGTAGTTGTGGTCGAGGCCGAGCCCCGGGATCAGGACGATCGGCTCGCCCTGCCCCGAGACCTGGTAGTACAGCCGGACGCCGTTGATGGTCGCAAAGGCCATGGGATCTCCTTCTAGTGCCGATCCACCTTGATGGGGCGAATGGAACAAATGCGCGTCACGGGATGATCCTTGTTGCCGACTCGGCGGCTGCGGTGGCGGATCTATCGACAGATCCGCCGCTCGTGAACTGCTTTGGCTTTGAGAGCGCACGCCCTGCCATTGGCCGAGACGGTAGGTCCCGGATCAGTTGCTTGTCAAGTCGGCGTCACGAGCCTGTGTCGGCGTCACGAGCCCGCGCCCGGGGTTACGGAGACCCCCGGCTCCACTTGAGAGCGGGGGCCTCGAAGTCATATTTCACCCGTACGGCAAAAATGAGTTGCGCTCTCGGCAGAGTGATTGCCGTGGACCTCGAATCACACCGGCAAGTGGCACTATTTCGCCGCCGGATTCGAAGCGGCCGAGGCCTGCTAGAATGGGCCTGCCATGGCTATTGATCCTGCGAAGACTGGCGGCCAGCTTGTCGCACCGGTCGACGACCCGACCCTTACCGAGATCACGCGCCGCCTCGTCGAGACCTACCGGCCCGAGCGCATCTATCTCTTCGGCTCGCGCGCGCGAGGCACAGCCGGCGCGGACAGCGACTACGATCTGCTCGTGGTGGTCCCCGACGACGCCCCCCCTGCCCTGCGGCGTAGCACTCGAGCCTACGAGGCCCTCTGGGGGCTCTCAACGGCCGGCGACATCCTCGTCTGGACCCGCACCGCCTTCTCCGAGCGCCTGCACCTCCGAGCGTCCCTGCCGTCCACGGTGGAGCGCGAGGGGAGATTGCTCTATTCCCGCTGACCCGGTGCGGGTGGCGGACACTCGCGCCTGGCTGGCTCGAGCCCAGGATGATCTCCGCGGTGCCGAGATCGACCTGGCCGCCTCACCGCCCTTGCTGGGCGATGCGGCCTTTCACTGCCAGCAAGCGGTGGAGAAGGCGCTGAAGGCCTTTCTTACCTGGCACGATCGACCCTTCCGGAAGACGCATGACTTGGTGGAGCTGGGCGCTGAGTGCGTCGCCATAGATCCCGCGCTGGAGCCCCACCTCCGCGGCACGGCGCCGCTGACGGAGTACGCTTGGCGCTACCGGTATCCGGGAGAGCCTTCTCATCCCGAAGAGTCCGAGGTGCGCCAGGCCGTGGATCGAGCGCGCGCCGTCGTCGCCCTCATCGAGGAACGACTGGCTCCCGAAGCGCGTCCCTGACCTGGCACCACGGTGGTCAGCCGTGATCGAGCGGCGCAGGTATCTCACCGGCAACCCACACACCGATAGGGCGCGATGGCAAGACATCGATCGTTCTGTCCACGCTTCCGCATGACGACACGTCCGGATGGGGCGGGGTGGATCGTCCACCTTTGGTACCGGCTTGGCACCAACTTCGCCAGCGCCATCGGTAGCCAATCCACTGCGGAGATCAGAGGTTCCTATCCACGTCTCCGTTTGGGAGCGCCTCCTGCTGGGCGGCGCCTCGGGTAGGGCGTCGCCCGGCCCACAGGTGTATCGATCTCTGGGCATTGCCGCGCCGTCTTGGCCACGGTATCAACAAGTGAGGGCGGACGGACGCGCACCTGAACTCGATCCCACGGACCATGACGCTACGATTCGACCGGGGCACCATCCTGCTGACGGACCTGCCCGATGATTGCGACCTCGCCGCGGCGCCGGGTGTCGTCTGGGACCCGCGGGTTGGCGTGCATCGCGCGCCCGCCATCGGGTATCGCGCGCTCAAGCGATGGCTCGTCGAGAGCGGGATCCGGTTCCAGGACATCACGCCGCCGCTCCGGCCGACCGGGGAAGCGTGGTCGGCCATCGACCTCCGACCGTATCAGGAAGCAGCCCTGGCCGCCTGGGAACTCGGGCACCGCCGAGGGGTTGTCGCCCTTCCGACCGGGAGCGGCAAGACGCTGCTCGCGCTTGCCGCCGTGCAGAGGACAGGTCTGAGCGCGCTCTGTCTGGTCCCGACCCGCGTCCTGCTCGATCAGTGGCTGCGGGAGATCGACCGGTTGCATCGCGGCCCCGTCGGGTGCTATGGCGACGGCGTACGCCAGCTCCACCCGCTGACGGTGGCCACCTTCGAAAGCGCGTATCGGCACATGACCCACCTCGGGGACCGCTTCGACCTCCTGATCGTCGACGAGGTCCACCACTTCGGCGGCGGCCTCCGCGACGAGGCCCTCGAGATGGCCATCGCCGGGGCACGCCTCGGTCTCACGGCCACCCCTGCACGGGGCACGGCCGCCGCCCGTCTCGCCGAGCTCGTGGGGCCCACGCTCTTCGAGCTTGCCGTCGGCGACCTGGCCGGGGGCTTCCTGGCTAGCTTCGACGCCGTCACGCTGCACCTGGATCTCTCCTCCGAGGAACGCGCCGCCTACACCGGCCTGAGCAGCGTGTTCCAGGGGTTTTACGCCGAGTTCCGTCGTGCGGCCCCGGAGGCCACCTGGATGGACTTCACCGTGCATGCCGCCCGTGCCCCAGAAGGCCGCCGCGCCCTGGCGGCGTGGCGCCAGATGCGACGACTGCTGGCCTTCACGCTGGCCAAGCGCCGCGCCCTCGCGTCGCTCCTCGAGCGTCACCGGTCCTCCCGCGTGCTGATATTCACCGCCGACAACGAGACGGCCTACGCCATTGCGCGCGAGCACCTCGTCATGCCCCTGACCTGCGACATCGGCCGTCGAGAACGCGACGCCGCGCTCGAGCGGTTCCGCCTGGGCGACCTCCGCGCGCTCGTGTCGGCCCGGGTGCTCAACGAAGGCCTCGACGTACCCGACGCCGACGTCGCCGTGATAGTCGGCGGGGCCCTCGGGGAGCGCGAGCATGTGCAGCGGGTCGGGCGGCTGCTGCGACCGGGCGAGGGCAAGCGCGCCACGGTCTACGAGCTCGTCACCCGCCACACCATGGAGGTTGGTCAAGCGCGCCGGAGGCGCCAGGGGCTTGCGACCCGACGGTCTGCTCAGCTATAGCGTGGCGGGACGTCAGGTGGTGCCGCACTTCCTCGGGGAGCAGGACCACCCGTGGTTGCGCACCCTGCTGGAGGAGCATGAGCGATTCACCGGGCGGCCCCGGCGCGAGCTCGAGGCCCGGCTCCGGGAACCGCTCCCCTGCGAGGCGCCTCCCCGGAAGCTCGCGCTGGCCGCCCAGGTCCTGGACAGGCTCCAGCGCAGCCAGCCCAGCGCGGCGGTGCCCCCCAGGCAGGCCCGGGCGCTCGTCTTCGTGGAGGCTGCCCGGACGCCCGCCCCTCCCGGGACGGTGCTGTCCGGCGTGGCGACGGAGCTGGGTGTCACCGCCGGTGAGCTGAACGACTCCCTGTTCGCCGACCTGCCGGGCGAGCGCCTCGTCAAGCCACCGGCGAAGCCCTTTTCGGCGGCGGAGCTGGCGCTGCGGAGCAACCTCGCGCTTGTGCAGGCACTGCTCTTGCGCGCCACCGGCGTGACGGTCGACGTGGAGGGGAACACCCGGCTTCTGGTCCGTCAGGCGAAATGGCGAGGGCTGATCTGCACCGTCGCGGAGCGATCGGGCATTGCGGGTGCCACCCTGGAGATCTCCGGACCGTTCGCGCTGTTTCGCCACACCCGGCTCTACGGCCGAGCCCTGGGCGAGCTCGTGCCGCTCCTCGCGTGGTGCCAACGCTTCCGCCTGCTAGCCGCGTGCGACTTCGACGGGCGATGCCTCACCCTGCAGCTCGGTACCGGCGATCCCATCTTCCCGTCGGCGGCGCCGCGCCAGTATGACAGCCAACTCGAGGAGCGCTTTGCGCGCGACTTCCGACGGCTCGCCCCGCAGTGGGATATCCTGCGGGAGGCGGAGCCGATCAGCGCAGACGGGACGCTGATCTTCCCCGACTTCGCCCTCCAGCACCGCTCCGATCCGGCGCGCCGGTGGCTCCTGGAGATCGTGGGCTACTGGACGCCCGACTACGTGGCACGGAAGCTCGAGCGGTATCGAAGCGCACGGCTCCCCAACCTGATCCTCTGCATCGACGAGCACCGGAACTGCGCCGACGCCGATCTTCCTCCAGCAGCGTTCGTCATCACCTTCCGGCGCCGGCTGGACCCGGCTGCCGTCCTCCGCGTCCTTGGCTGAACCCAGCGATGACCGAGCACCGGCGCCGGCGCCATCCCCAACTCAAGCCGATGTGCGGCGGGCGGTAGGCGCCCAAGGGCCAAGAATTCAGCCGACGACTGGCTGGACCGGCCGGCGGGCCCTGACGAGCGGGTCGAGCCATTCCTGCGCGAGCTCATGGCGATCGATCTCATCCACGAGACATCCCGCGGCAGCCTCAAGCGGTGATGACTTCCTCGCGCACGAAGTGGAGGCGGATGACCTTGGGAACCTGACCTTCCTCGAAATGGCAACGGACCGCGTGGCGGACCTTGTCGTACAGGCTTGCGACGCCATCGGTCTCGGTGAAGATCGATTCCCCGAGGGCACGGGCTGTGAAGCCTCCCTCTGGAGCTTCCTCGACCAAGAAGTTCAGTTCCGACAGACTGTCTTGTGCCTTCATTGCCTGACTAGGATGGCACCCTTCCTCGGGTGCCCCGCGCCTCAGGCCTCGGTGGCCACCGGGGCGGCACGGGCGGCTTGCACGCCTGCGGCGAGGAGCACCCCCTTCCCGCGAACGGTGAGATCGGTCGTGAACGTGAACTGCTCTCGGCTCTCCTTCACGTAGGCCTTCACACGATAGTGCGTACCCCAGGGCTTCTCGGCGATCACGATGGTGACCGAACTGTCCGGTTGCCGATATGGGCTGCTCAGCGCCACGTCTTCCAGCTTCTGTCTGACGAGGAGCGCGTCGTGGCGCGGGTCCAGATAGAAATCGGCCACACACAGGAGGCTGTGACTGCCGCCGGTGGCATTGCTGATGCTGTTGCTCCAGATCTTGCTGTGAGGAATGAGCACTTCGGTGTCATCCGAGGTTACGATGCGCACCGCCCTCATCCCGATGGAGCGAACCTCGCCGTACACGCCCTCCACCTGAATCCAGTCGCCTGGCTGGTACGTTCCTTCGAGCACGGTGACCAGTCCGGCCACGAGGCTGCTGCCATAGTCCTTCAACGCAAACACAAAGACCAAACC
>JACORX010000393.1 GCA_016179165.1 Candidatus Rokuibacteriota bacterium
CCGCGAACTCCTCGCGTTTCTGCTTGACGTAGGCGGCGCGCTCGCTCTCGGGCAGCTCCATGATCTTGTTGTAGTAGACGGCGTTGACCGCCGGCTCGGGTCCCATGATGGCCACCTGCCCCTGCGGCAGGGAGAGCGCCGCGTCGGGCTCGAAGGCCGGGCCGCACATCGCGTAGAGCCCCGCGCCGTAGCACTTGCGCACCACCACGGAGATCTTCGGCACCGTCGCTTGGGATGTGGCGAAGACCATCTTGGCGCCGTGGCGGATGATGCCCGCGCGCTCCACCTTGGCGCCGACCATGAAGCCCGGGACGTCGGCCAGATAGACGAGCGGGATGTTGAACGCGTTGCAGAGCCAGATGAAGCGCGCGCCCTTGTCGGAGGAGTCCACCATCAGCACCCCGCCCTTGACCTTGGGCTGGTTGGCGACGATGCCGGCGGCGCGGCCGCCGATGCGGGCGAATCCGGTGATGATCTCCTGGGCAAAGAGCCGCTTGATCTCGAAGAAGGAGCCCGCGTCCGCGATCCGGTCGATTACCTCGTTCATGTCGAACCACTTGCGCTGGTCGTACGGGACGATCTCCTCGATCGGCCGGCCCGGCACGGCCTCGCGGACTTCGGTGCCCGCCGGTCGCTCGCGGTAGGACTGGGGCATGAAGGCCAGGTATCGCTTGCAGAGCTCGATCGCGTCCTCGTCGGAGCCCGCCAGGATGTCGCCGCAGCCCGACACCGAGCAATGCATGCGCGCGCCGCCGAGGTCCTCGAGCGAGACCTTCTCGCCGATGGCCATCTCGACCATCCGGGGCGAGCCGACATACAGGCTCGCCTTGCCGTCCACCATGATCACGCAGTCGGTCAGCGCGGGCAGGTAGGCCGACCCGGCCGGCGAGGGCCCGAAGAGGATACACACCTGGGGAACGACACCGGAGAGCTGGACTTCGTTGTAGAAGATGCGCCCGGCATGGAAACGGCCCGGGAAGATCTTGATCTGCTCCGAGATACGCCCGCCCGCCGCGTCCACGAGGTAGAGCAGCGGCACCTGCAGCCGCTGAGCCCGCTCCTGGATGCGCACGATCTTCGCCACCGTCTTCTCTCCCCAGGAGCCGGCCTTGACCGTGTAGTCGTTGGCCATGATGCAGACGGTGCGCCCGCCGACGGTGCCGACACCGGTGACCACGCCGTCGGCCGGCGTATCCGCCTCCTGGTTGCGCGCGAAGAGGAAGTCCTCCTGGAACGGAGAGCCCGGGTCGAGGAGGAGCTTCAGGCGGTCGCGGACGAAGAGCTTACCCTCGTCCTTCAGCTTGTCGCGGTATTTGACGTGGCCCTGCTCGATACGGGTGCGCTCCCGGAAGTAGCGCTCCTCACTCACGCCCGGCCTCGGCGTCGATCACTTCGCCGGCGGCGCGGTGATCGGATCGACCCAGATGATGATGATGAGCACGCCGGTGCCGTGGTGCGGGCCGCCGATGATGGCAGGCGCGCCCGGGGCGGCGACGATGTTCGAGGTCATGACGGATTTCTCGCTCTTGAGCAGCCGCACCTGCATGCGGACCGACTTGCCCTGGAGGTCCATCGGCGTGACTTCAAGCGAGCGGTCGCCCGGGGCAGGCAGGCGCTTGGAGGCGCCGAACTTGACGTCCACCTTGTGATGCTCGAGCGGCGTGTAGTCGCTGTAGCGGAAGAGCTTGCTCAGCCGCGGGACGATCTGCTTGAGCCGCTCGTCCATGTGGCCGACGGCGGGCTGGCCGACGGCGGGGCCCGCTGGGGCCGGCGCCTGCTTGCCGGCCGGCGCGGGCTGCGGCGCAGAAGGGTTCGACGCCTGCAGGATTCTGACCTCGAAGTGAACCGTACCCTTTGGAGTCGCCGCGACCGGGGCCGGCGGGGGCGTCTGGCCCGAGGCCGGGGACCATGCGGCGACGCCCGCGAGCGCGGCCGCGAGACACACGAGCACGAGCAGCATGGGGCCGAGCGCGCTCCGTAGCCGCTTGCGCGCGTTGTGAAGCCTCGACATCACCGTTCCGATTGGGCAGTTGAGCACGGATGCGATCTCGCGGTACGAAAGCCCCTCGACGTCACTGAGCATGATAATGGTTCGCGCGTTGGGCGGCAAGGTATCGAGCGCCCGGCTGATGCGCAGGCGCCGCTCGGCGCCCAGCGCGGCCTGGTCCGGCCGCTCCCCGTGATCCGGCGCCGTGCGCTCCCACTCCTCCGCCCGCACGGGCTGGTTGCCGAACGCGCGCGCCTGGGCGCTCCGTGCGCGCAGCCGGTCGGTCGCCACGTTCATGGCGATGCGAAAGAGCCAGCTGTAGAAGGCCGACTGGCCCCGGAACGATGCCAGCGACTGGAATGCCCGCACGAAGGCGTCCTGAGCGCAATCCCATGCCTCCTCGCGATCGCGCAGCACCTGGAAGGCCAGGCGCCACACGCGCTGCCGGTATTTCTCCACCAGGGGCTCGAACGCCGCGATGTCGCCCGCGCGGCACCGCTCGATGAGGAGGCGCTCGTCCAGGTCCGCGGAACCCGGAGAGGCTGCGCCGTCGGGTGGCATCGGCGGAACCGCGGGCGGCGTCACGGGCGCCTGTGGCGGCCACCGCGCTTCCCGCCACGACGCGGATTAGACGCCGGAAGGGGGACCGACATTCACCGCGGGCGCCGGCTCGGCCGGCCCGAAGCGGCCGACTGGAGCGCCGCGTCCACGCCCAGGAGGTAGCTGGCGGGGCCGAAGCCCGCGATCTGTCCCCGCGCCACGGCCGCGATCACCGAATGGCGACGGAAATCCTCCCGCCCGTGGATGTTCGAGAGGTGGACCTCGACGACGGGCACGGAAACGGCGGAGACAGCGTCGCGCAGCGCGAGGGAGTAGTGGGTCAGCGCGCCGGGGTTGATGACGATGGCCCTGAAGCCCTCGCCGGCGGCGCCCTGTATCCAGTCGATGAGCTGGCCCTCGTGGTTCGACTGGCGGCAGACCGCCTTGGCGCCTCGGCGCGCGGCGTGGCGTCGGATCTTGCCGTCGATCTGTGCGAGGGTCGTGCGACCGTAGACGGCAGGCTCCCTCGTCCCCAAGAGATTGAGGTTGGGCCCGTGGAGTACGAGGACAAGGGCAGCCGACGAACGTGCCATGGCGGGGAGAGTATACACTGGCCCCTACGCATCGGCCTCGGGCTGGTGCGCGGCCGGTAGACGCGAGGCGATGGCGTCCTGCACTTGACGCCCCAGCACCCGGGCCGCCACGCGCGCGTCGGGCTCCTTGGGCGGCAAAATGACCGGGTGGTAGACGATGCTGAGCCTCCCGGGTCGGGGCAGCACGCGCCCTGGGGGCCACGAGTCGTGACCGCCCAGGATGGTCACGGGCAGGACGGGCACCTGGAGAGACGAAGCGAGGCGAAAGGCGCCGGGTCGGAAGCGTTGAAGCCGGCCGTCGGGGCTGCGCCCGGCTTCGGGAAAGATCATCACGGTGTGTCCAGACTGAAGCAGGCGGACGGCCTCCCGCGTGGAGCGGGGATCGGCCGTTTCCAGCTGCACCGGGAAGGCGCGCAGCCTTCGGATCAACCACGAGAGGCCCGGGACCTTGAAGAGCGCGTCCCACGCCATGAAGTGCACTGGGAGATGGATGGGCAGGCACACCAGGACGGGGTCGGCGTACGTGACGTGGTTCGGGGCGATAATGAGCGGCCCGTTCGCCGGGATGTGCTGGATGCCCTCGAGCTGGATCCGCCAGTAGATCCGGGCCCCGAACCAGAGGAAGGGACGGAACGTGTCCAGGACGGGAGTGCGCACGGCCCGAGTGTGCCACGGAGATCGCGATGGAGACAATGGAGCGCCCAGCCGGCAAGCCGATCGTGATCGCGCGCGGCGGCGCATCCGCCGAAGCGCCCGAGCACACCATCGCAGCCTTTGAGGCGGCGCTGGCCGAGGGCGCCGACGCGCTCGCGCTGCGCGTGCGAGTGTCGAAGGACGGCCATCCGGTGGTCTTCGGCCATGCCACGCTCGAGCGCACGACCGACGGCCGGGGCCCCGTGGCTTCGCTGACTGTCCGCGAGCTCAAACGGCTCGACGCCGGCGGGTGGAAGGGGCCGCGCTTCGGCGGCCAGCGCATCCAGACGCTTCAGGAGGTGCTCGAGCGGTTTCGCGACCGCACGCGTTTCTGGATCGAGCTGCCCGACGGTGCCGCGGCCGGGAGCGGCACCGAGGAGCGCATTGTCTCGACGCTGGAGATCTACGAGGCCGTGGAGCGCTCGCTCGTGCAGTCGGCCGACCGGGAGGCCCTCGGCCGCGTGCGGGCGCTCAACCCCGCCGTCCCGCTCGGCGCGCTCTGGAGCGCGGGCCCGCTCGACGCGGCGCTGCCGGCAACCGGAACGGCTGAAGCGCTATGCCCGGCGGTCGAGGTGCTTCGAGCGGCGGACGTTGAGGCGATCCGAGCGGCGGGGCTCGGCTGCTATGTCTGGACAGTCAACGAGCCGGCCCTCGCGGACCGGCTCGTCGGCTGGTGCGTCGACGGTATCGTCACCGACCGACCCGGGCTCGTGCGCGCTCGGGTCGGCCGGCTGTAGTCATCGCTTAGTCGTCCTCCGGCTCGTCCTCGTCAACACCCGCGCCGACGAGTGCCATGTGGCGCGTCATCCGTTCGAGGCGGTCCTGGCAGCGCACGCAGGTCATCACCTCGGGCATGGCCTTCAGGCGGGCGGGCGCGATGGTCTCGCCGCACTCCTGGCAGACACCGTACTCGCCGTCCCGCAGCCGATCGAGCGCCTCGGCCAGGCGGTTGGCGCGCTCCACGAGCAGGCTCCGCGTGGCAAAGTTCATCTCGCGATCCTCGTTGATCTGGATCACGTCGACCTCGTCGGCCAGCTGGCTCGTGTCGCCCAGCGCGTTCATGGTCTGCACGGACGTGGCCGTGCCGCCCATGTGGCGGATACGCTCAACCGTCCGGTTCAGTTCCGCTTCCAGCTTCATCTTGACGTCGTCCATCTTGGTCTCCCTCCTGGGCGGTCGCCCTACGGCTGTCCCAGCCCGGCTACCCCGGCTAGTAGCAAGCCTCGTGCCGCAGGCTTCGTGGAGAGAGACGGTCAAAAATCGGCAATATTCGGGCCCGAGAGGCGCTTGATCCGGGCCAGTCGGGCAAAGTGCCCCTATTGAGTGGGAAAAAAGGTCACCCGGACCGCCAAATAGTGAAGCCCAACTCCCGAAAACTGTCAGGCCCCCCGGCTTGGTGAATTTGCCGCGTCTTCTTGGTAACGGAACCCGCTACTCCTCTTCGCCGTACTGGTCCTTGAGCCTTGCCACCACGGCCGGGTCCGCGAGGGTGGTCGTGTCGCCGAGCGCCTTGCCCTCGGCGATGTCACGCAGGAGCCGGCGCATGATCTTGCCGCTGCGGGTCTTCGGCAAATCGGAGGCGAAGATGAGGTCGTCCGGGCGCGCCAGCGCGCCGATCTTCTTGGTCACGTGCCCCTTGATCTCCTCCATCAGCTCCTTCGAGCCCTGGGCGCCGTCCTTGATGGTGACGAAGGCGGCGATGGCCTGCCCCTTGATCTCGTGCGGTCGGCCGATGACCGCAGCCTCGGCCACGAGTGGGTGATCCACGAGCGCGGATTCGACCTCCATGGTCGAGACGCGATGGCCCGAGACGTTCATCACGTCGTCCACCCGGCCCAAGAGCCAGAAGTACCCCTCGTCATCGACCTTGGCCCCGTCACCCGTGAAATAGACGCCGGGGTAGCGGCTCCAGTACTGCGCCTGGTAGCGCTGCGGGTCACGGTAGATGCCGCGGAGCATGCCGGGCCATGGCTTCTTGAGCACAAGATAGCCGGCCTTGGCAGGCTCGCCCTTGTCGTTGAC
>JACORX010000376.1 GCA_016179165.1 Candidatus Rokuibacteriota bacterium
CTCCGCGCCCGACGCGCCCGCGTGGCTCTCCACGGCGGAAGTCGTAGCCTACGATGAGCGAGCGCCGGTCGAGCAGCACGGACTGGAAGCGCCCGTACGGGCAGGCCACGACGCAGACCTGCTCGCGGAACCAGCCGAAGTCGAGGAACATCAGGGCGGTGGTACCCGCCATGACGAGGAAGGCGGCCGGGTGCACGAACGGCGAGCGGGTGATCCAGTGACGGAGCGCCTCGACACCCACGAAGTACGCGAGGAAGGTGTGGGCGAGGAACATGCTGAGCGCGCCGAAGACCGCGTACGTGAGGAGCCGCCGCGGCGCAAGTCGCCGGCCGTCGAGGTCGCGCTGAGCGCGCGGGCCCCCCTCGATGAGCCGCTCGATGGGGCGGTAGAGAAACTCCATGTAGACCGTTTGGGGACAGGCCCAGCCGCACCAGACGCGGCCGTAGATCGCCGTCAGCAGGAAGATGCCGATGAAGAGGCCCACGAGAAGAAGCATCAGCAGCATCGTGTCCGTCGGCAGGAACGTGGCCCCGAAGAGGATGAAGCGCCGGTTGACGACGTCGAGCAGGATGACGGGCTTGCCGCCCATCCTGAGATACGGCAGGACTGTGAAGAGCCCGATCAGAGCCCAGGCGAGCGCCCGCCGGCGCCGGAGGAAACGCCCCTCGAAGAGCTTGGGACGCATCCAGCGCCGCGTGCCGTCCAGGTTGAGGGTGGGTAGGACGCGCTCCCCGGCCTCGGGCGGCAGCGACCGCGCGGTCATGGCTTCTCTCAACGGAGCGGCGAACCGTCGGCCGCGACCTGCTGGCCCTCCGGCGGCTTGGGGTTGGGCGGGCTCGTGCCGCGGAGCGTGCCGATGTACGCGGTGACGGCGGCGATCTCGTCCGGCGAGAGCTGGGTTTTCCAGGGCACCATACCCTTCTCCGGCACGCCCTCGGTGATGGTCCGGTAGATCTCGCCCGGCCGGCCGCCGTGGACCCAGTAGTCGTCGGTCAGGTTCGGCCCGACGGTTCCCTGGCCACGGTCGCCGTGGCAGGGCATGCACTTGCCCGCGAAGATCTCCTTGCCCTTCGCGAGGGCGCCCGCGCTCTTCTGGAGCGCCAAGAGCGCCTGGTCGCTGACGGCGCCGACGGTGGGGGCGGCCGGCCGGCGTGCCGCGGCCTCGCGCATCTCGGCCTCGTAGACGGCGACCACCGACGGTCCCGGTCCCAGCTGGTAGTAGGCCCAGTACCCGAGCGAGAACACGATGGTGACCCAGAAGATCCACACCCACCAGCCGGGCAGCGGGTTGTCATACTCCTCGATGCCGTCCTGGGCGTGCGGCAGCAGCCGGTCGCGGTCGCCGTCACTCATGGGTCGCTCTCCCCCCTGTCAGCGGCGAGCCCGGCTCGTCTTCAAGAGGCAGAAAACGGGCGCGCTCGAAGTGCTCCCGGTTGCGCCGGAGAAACGTGGTCACCGCGATCGCGAAAAAGGCGGCCCCGAACAGCACCAGGCCGGTCTCGGCGAAGATCTGCAGCCCGAAGCCGCTCATTACGTCGGTCAGGCTCATGTCACGGCCTCCCTGGGGGGTGCGGTACCCCCTCGGCCCGGCGCCCGTTGCCACCTGCCGCGGCCGGGCTCTTCCTGATATAGGTGCCGAGCCGTTGGAGGTACGCGATGAGCGCCACGAGCCGGGTCTCCTCGAGCCCCGTGGGCCCGCCCTGCGCGACGATAGCCTGGGCGATCTGCCTCCCCTGCTCGCGAGCGAGCTGCGCGGCGCCGTTGACCTGCTGGGGCGTGTACGGAACGCCGAGCGTCACCTGCGCCGCCACGCCGCGTTCGACGGCCGCGAAGTCGAGCGGCCGCTTCGCCAGCCACGGGTATGGCGGCATGATGGACTGCGGCGTGGTCGAGCGCGGGTCCTCCATGTGGAGCACGTGCCAGAGGTTCGGGTACTTACCGCCGATCCGCTGCAGGTCCGGCCCGATGCGGCGGGAGCCCCACAGGAACGGGTGGTCGTAGACGAATTCACCGGGCTTGCTGTACTCCCCGTAGCGCACCGTCTCGGAGCGGATGGGCCGGATCATCTGCGAGTGGCAGTTGTTGCAGCCCTCCGAGATGTAGACGTCGCGTCCGGCCAGCTCCAGCGGCGTGTAGGGCTTGACCGCGGCGATCGTGGGCACGTTCGAACGGATGAGGAACATGGGGATGATCTCGAAGAGCGAGGCGCTCACCACCGCGACGACGACCCAGATGGAAAACGTAAGCGGCATGCCCTCCCAGCGCCGGTGCCACGCCGCGCGCTTGAACCCGCCGGCCATCACCTCGGCCCGGTACTCCCGGGTCAGCGCGGGCGCCTCGTGGATGGGTTCGGCGTAGGCCGCGGGAGCGCGCCGCCACGTCATCACCACGTTCCACGCGCAGAGCGCCATCCCGGCGATGTAGAGGCCGCCGCCCAGCACCCGCACCCAGTACATGGGGATGAGCCGCACGGTGGTCTCCACGAAATCCGGGTAGGCAAGCCGGCCGCTCTCGTCGAAGGCGCGGAACATCAAGCCCTGGGTCAGTCCCGCCGCGTAGATGGCCACGATGTAGAGCAGGATACCGATCGTGCCGATCCAGAAGTGCAGCTCCGCCAGCTTCTTGCTCCAGAGCTCCGTCTGGAAGAGGCGGGGCAGGAGCCAGTAGATCATCCCGAAGACCATGAAGCCGACCCAGCCGAGCGCGCCCGCGTGGACGTGGGCGATGGTCCAGTCCGTGTAGTGCGAGAGCGCGTTGACGCTCTTGATCGACATGAGCGGTCCCTCGAAGGTCGACATGCCGTAGAACGTGACGGCGACCACGAAGAACTTGAGCACGGGGTCGTCGGTCACCTTCGACCACGCGCCCCGGAGCGTCAAGAGCCCGTTGATCATCCCGCCCCAGGACGGCATCCACAGCATGATCGAGAAG
>JACORX010000370.1 GCA_016179165.1 Candidatus Rokuibacteriota bacterium
CCGTGCCTCCCACCGAGGCAGAGCGGCTCCCGTAGGTGCCCATGCCGAACGGGATCGCCCCGGTGTCGCCGTGGACAACCTCGACCTGGTCGATCGGGATCTGGAGCTCGTCCGCCACGAGCTGGGCGAACGTCGTCTCGTGCCCCTGGCCGTGCGAGTGCGAGCCCGTGTAGACCGTCACCCCTCCCGTCGGGTGCACGCGCACCTTGCCGGACTCGTACAGCCCCGCCCCGGCGCCGAGAGCGCCCACGAGCTTCGAGGGCGCGATGGAGCACGCCTCGATGTAGGTCGAGAAGCCGACGCCGAGGTAACGGCCCTTTTTCCGCGCCTCCGCCTGCTCGGCCCGGAACTTCTTGTAGTCGAACATCTGGAGGAGGCGGTCGAACGCCTTTCCATAATCGCCGCTGTCGTACGAGACGGCCACGTGGGTCTGGTAGGCCCCCGAGAACTTCGGAATGAAGTTCTTCCGCCGGACGTCGGCGGGATCCATCTTGAGGGCGGCCGCCGCGGCGTCGACCATACGCTCGAGCACGTAGCAGGCCTCGGGCCGGCCCGCGCCGCGGTACGCGTCCACCGCGGTGGTGTTGGTGAACACGCCGGTGACCTCGCACTTGATGGCGCCAATGGTGTAGACGCCATTCAGGAGCGTGCCGTAGAGGAACGTCGGGACGGCGGGCGCGAAGGTGGAGAGGTACGCGCCCAGGTTCGCCGTGGTCTTGACGTGGAGGCCCAGGATCTTGCCGTCCTTGGACATCGCCATCTCGGCATCGGTGACGTGGTCTCGCCCTTGGGCGTCAGTCAGGTAGGCTTCGTGACGCGTCGAGGTCCACCTGATGGGCCGCTTGAGCTGGCGCGACGCCCACGAGCAGACGACCTCCTCGTTGTAGAGGAAGATCTTGGAGCCGAAACCGCCGCCCACGTCGGGAGAGATGACCCGCACCTTGTGCTCGGGAATGCCGAGGACGAAGGCGCACATCAGGAGACGATGCACGTGCGGGTTCTGCGACGTCACCCAGAGCGTCAGGTCGCCGGACGACTCCTCATATCGCGCGACGCAGGCCCGCGGCTCCATCGCGTTGGCGACCAGCCGCTGGTTCACGATGCGCTTCTTGACGACGACGTCGGCGCTCTTGAACGCGGCATCGAGATCGCCGCCCCCGAGCTCCCACTTGAAGGCGACGTTCCCGGGCGCGCCCGCGTGAATCTGCGCGGCGCCCGCCTGCGCGGCTCCGGCGGTGGCCGTCACGGAGGACTTCACCTCCCAGTCCACCGCCACGAGCTCGGCGGCGTCGAGAGCGGCGTCCTGGCTGTCGGCGATGACCACCGCGACCGGGTCCCCCACGTGGCGGGCCACGTCCGAGGTCAAGGGCATGTGGGGCACCATGACCAGGTCCTGGACCACCCCGGGGACGTTCTTGTCTTTGCGTAGGTCCCAGCCGCAGGGCAGCGAGTTGACACCGATCATGTCCTTGCCCGTGAAGACCGCCACCACGCCCGGGTGCTTGAGCGCTCTTGCCGTGTCGATCGTGCGAATCCCCGCGTGCGCGTGCGGGCTCCGGACGAAGGCCGCGTACGTCATCCCGGGCAGCTTCAGGTCGTCGGTGTAGTTGCCCTTGCCGGTGATGAAGCGCGGGTCCTCGCGCCGCTTGATGCTCGCGCCCAGCAGTCGTGCCGTCGCCATGGTCGACCCTCCCTCTACTTCCCCGCCATCGTCTCGGCGGCGTGCTGGATGGCCTTGACGATATTGTGGTAGCCCGTGCAGCGGCACAGGTTGCCGTCGAGCTGGTGGCGGATCTGCTCCTCGGTCGGCTTGGGGTAGCGCTGCAGGATCTGCGCAGCCGACATGATCATGCCCGGCGTGCAGAAGCCGCACTGCAGCCCGTGCTTCTCCCAGAAGGCATCCTGGATCGGGTGGAGCTTGCCGTCTTTCGCCATGCCCTCGATGGTCGCGATCTGGGCGCCGTCGGCCTGCACCGCCAGCATGGTGCAGGACTTCACCGCCTGGCCGTCGAGATGGATGGTGCAGGCCCCGCACTGGCTGGTGTCGCACCCCACGTGGGTGCCGGTCAGCCCGGCCAGCTCACGGATAAAATGAACGAGGAGCAGCCGCGGCTCCACCTCGTGGGTGTGCTTGACGCCGTTGATCGTAATGCTCACGGATTTTTTCACCGCGCGTACCTCCTCAGACGACTGATTGCGGATCTATGGAAGCCGCCTCGCCTAGGGCGGGTCGGGGCCGGCGAAAGCGAGACAAACCTTAGTCCCGGCGCCGGGTGATGTCAAGCCTCCGGCGGCTCCCCCTGGAGGAGCCGCCGGACGTCGGCCCGCGCCTGGTCAAGGACCTCGCGGGCCGGCAATCCCTTCTCCTTCGCGATGCGGCGGATCTCGGCGAACTCGGGCGTCGCGGTCACCACCCGGCCCGCGAGCCGCGACACCTTGAAGGACACGGGACCGTAGGCGGTCGCGAGCGTAACTGTCTCACGGTCGAGCCGCTCTCGCTGGTAGGCCGTCCAGCGCACGCCAATGGTCGGCGACTCCTCGAAGAGAACGCGCGAGAGCTCCGTCACGCGGTCGGGGGCGCAGAGGGCCGTCAGGACTATGCCGGGCCGGCTCTTTTTCATCGTGACCGGGGTCAGGTAGACGTCGAGCGCGCCCACGTCGAACAGCCGCTCCATCACTGCCTCCCAGAGCTGCGGCTGCATGTCGTCCACCGTCGTCTCGACCTGCACGATGGTTTCGCTCCCGCGGGTCTCGGACGCGCGGCCGAGGAACACGCGGACGAGATTCGGAGTCTCCAGGTCCATGGTGCCGGCGCCGTAGCCCACCGCTTCGACGGTCATGGCGGGCATCGCCCCGGCCGAGGCCGACAGCGTCGTGAGGATCGCCGCGCCCGTCGGCGTCACGAGCTCGCGCCTCACTCCCGTGTCCACCACGGGGAAGCCCTTGAGGAGCTCGGCGGTGCCGGGACCCGGGATGGCCATGCGCCCATGCGCCCCCGTGACGAAACCTCCGCCCAGCGGCAGAGCCGAACAGTGGACGGTGTCCACGCCGAGGAGATGGAGGCCGGCGCACGCGCCCACCACGTCTACGATGGCGTCCACGGCCCCTACGTCGTGGAAGTGGACCTGGTCCACGGTGGTCCCGTGAACGCGAGCCTCGGCCTGCGCGAGCCTCGTGAAGATCCGCCCTGCTCTTTCTTTCACCGGCGCGTCGAGCCCGCTCGCCGCGATGAGCGCGAGGATCGCGCCGAGGTTTCGATCCGGGTGGTGGTGCTCCTCGTGATCGTGAACGTGGACGTCCACCTTGGTGGCGCGGAAGGCACCCTTCATCACCTCGCGACGCTCGAGCGTGAAGCCCGGCAGCCGGAGCTTGGCGAGCTCGCGCTGGAGCGCCTCGAAGGGTACCCCTGCATCGACGAGGGCGCCCATGATCATGTCCCCCGCGGCGCCGCTCGGACAGTCGAAGTAGGCGATGCGCACCGTGTTGTCTCAGCGGACCTTGGAGGCGAGCTTGTTGATCTGGTTGGCCTGCGCCGCGGCGCCGTAGCCGTTGTCGATGTTGACCACCGACACCCCGGGAGCACAGGAGTTGAGCATGGCCAGCAGCGCCGCGACCCCGCCGAAGGAAGCGCCGTAGCCCACGCTGGTCGGTACCGCGATCACCGGGCGGTCCACGAGACCCCCGATCACGCTCGGCAGAGCGCCCTCCATGCCCGCCACGGCGATGATGACGTTGGCCTCGTTGAGCCGGTCGAGGTGCGGGACCAGGCGGTGGAGTCCGGCCACGCCGCAGTCATAGAGCCGCTCGACGCGGTTGCCCATGGCCTCCGCCGTCACCGCGGCCTCCTCGGCCACGGGCAGGTCCGAGGTGCCGGCACTCACAACCACAATGAGTCCGACGCCCTCGTGGGCCAGCGGCTTGACCACGACCAGGCGCGCAGCCGCGTGAACCGCGCACTCGAGCCCGGCGGCCGTCAGGGCCGCGATCACCCCCGGGTCCGCCCGCGTCGCCAGGATGTTGTCGTGGCCCTCGGCGAGGCGCCTGACGATGGCCACCACCTGCTCGGGAGTCTTGCCCTGGCAGAACACGGCCTCCGGCACGCCGTGGCGGAGCGAGCGATGCAGATCCACCCGGGCGAAACGGAGATCGTCCACGGGCAGATCCCGCAGCCGCGCCAGCGCCTGGTCCGGCTGGAGCCCGCCTCTGGCGACCGCCTCGAGGAGCTGCCTTACTTTTTCTTTATCCATGCCAGTGCCTCGTTGGCGCTGCCGCTCCTGAACCCCTGGAGGTCCAGCGTGACGTAGAGATAGCCCAGCTCGCGGAAGCGTTTCACGATCGCGTCGTGCCGCCCGTCCTCGAAAAGTCGCTCCATCTCCTCCCGCGGCAATTCGAGACGCGCCAGCCTGTCGTGGTGCCGCACCCGGAACTGCCTGAAGCCCAAACCCCTCACACACGCCTCCGCGGCGTCGACGAGCCTGAGCTTCTCGGCCGTGATGGCTTCACCGTACTGGAAGCGCGAGGACAGGCACGCGAAGGAGGGCTTGTCCCACGTCGGCAGCCCGAGCTCGCGCGAGAGCGCCCGGATCTCCTCCTTCCACATCCCCGCTTCGATGAGGGGAGCCCTTACCCCGGCCGCCTTCGCCGCGTCCATGCCCGGCCGGTGGTCGCCCAGGTCGTCCATGTTCGCCCCGTAGACCATGATCGCGTCGCCGTGCTGTCGTGCGATCGGGCCGAGCTTGGCGAAGAGCTCTTCCTTGCAGAAGAAGCAGCGGCTGGGCGAGTTCAGCGCGTACTGCGGATTGTCCAGCTCGCGGGTCTGGACCAGCAGGTGCCGCATGCCGAGCAGGTCCGCGAGCCGCCGTGTCTCTTCGAGCTCCGAGGCCGGATACGTCTCCGAATCCGCCGTCACCAGCACGGCGCCCTCGCCCACAGCGTCTTTCGCCGCGCGGCCCAGGAACGTCGAGTCCACCCCGCCCGAGAAGGCCACGAGAACCTGCCCCATGCCCCGGATGATCCCGAGGAGGCTTTCGTATTTCGCGGCGAGCGCGGCGTCCACGCTACCCTTCCAGCCGAACCATGTCCGCGAAGGTCAAGAGCCGCTCTTCGAGCTCCCGCCGCTCCAGCCGCTTGAGCCGCTCCAGCGAGAAGTCCTCCACGGTGAAGGAGGCCATGGCGGCACCCCGGACCATCGCCCGCCTGAGCGAGGCCGGGTCCGTGGCGTCCTGCTGAGCGAGGTAGCCCATGAAGCCGCCGGCGAAGGTGTCCCCCGCGCCGGTCGGGTCGAACACCGCCTCCAGCGGGTATGCGGGCGCAAAGAAGAACTGACCACTCGACACCAGCAGGGCGCCGTACTCGCCGCGCTTGATCACCACGGTCCGGGGGCCCATCTCGCCGATCGTCCGTGCCGCCTTGATCAGGTTGGGCTCGCGTGCCAGCATCCGCGCCTCGGCGTCGTTGATGAGCAGCACGTCCACTCGGGCCAGCACGCGAAGGAGATCCGCCCGCTTGCCTTCGATCCAGAAGTTCATGGTGTCGAGCGCGATGAGCGCGGGCCGCTCCATCTGCTCGAGGACCTCAAGCTGAAGGACGGGATCGATGTTCGCGAGGAACAGGAAGCCCGCCTTCCGGTGCACGGGCCCGAGCTTCGGCTTGAAGGCCGCGAAGGCGTTCAGCTGCACGTCGAGCGTCCTCGCCTCGTTGAGGTCGAAGCCGTATTCCCCCGTCCACCGGAACGTCTTCTGGCCCGGCAGGACCTCGAGGGCCGTCACGTCCACGCCGCGGCTGCTGAGCAGCTCCAGGTGCTCCCGAGGGAAGTCGTTGCCGACGGCGCCCACGACGCGCACCTGGGTGAAGAAGCTCGCCGCGTAGGAGAAATACGTCGCCGAGCCGCCCAGCGCCTCGGTCACCTTGCCGAACGGCGTCTTGACGCTGTCGAGCGCCACCGAGCCCACCACCACGAGATCAGCCACGCCTGGCTCCTCTCCTTGCAGCCGGGAAGTACTTGCCGAGGAGGAAGTCGAGGCGCTTCCGGACCTTCGGCGGGAAAGCCTTGGGATGCGTGATGACGGCGCTCCGGAGCGCGTCCGGGCAGCCCTGGCCGCACGCGGCCGGGATGCGCGAAATCACGCGACGGAGGACTTCCTTGGCCGTCGCGACGTTCTTCATCAGGTTGGCGACCACGGCCTCCACGGACACGGCGTCGTGCTCTTCGTGCCAGACGTCGTAGTCCGTCACGAGGGCCAGTGTCGCGTAGCACAGCTCGGCCTCGCGCGCGAGCTTGGCCTCGGGCATGTTGGTCATGCCGATGATCGACACGCCCCAGCGGCGGTAGATCTCCGACTCGCCCTTGGTCGAGAAGTGCGGCCCCTCGATGCAGATGTACGTGCCGCCCCGGTGGACGCGGCCGCCCACGTCGCGTCCGGCCTGGGCAAGGGCGTCTGCGACCCCAGCGCAGACCGGGTGCGCCATACCGACGTGGGCCACGATTCCCTCCCCGAAGAAGGACGACACCCGCCGCTTCGTGTGGTCGTAGAACTGGTCGGGCACGACGAGATCCAGCGGGTGGATATCCCCCTTCATGCTGCCCACCGCGCTGATGGAGACGAGTGCCTGGGCGCCGAGCTTCTTCATGCCGTAGATGTTCGCCCGGTAGTTGAGCTCCGACGGCGTGAGCCGATGGCCGCGGCCGTGGCGAGGCAGGAAGATCACGCGCCGGTCGCCGAAGCGGCCGGTGCAGTAGGCGTCCGAAGGATCGCCGAACGGTGTCCGGACCTTGACCCAGCGGATGTCTTCCAGCCCCTCCATCTCGTACAGACCGCTGCCGCCGATGACCCCGACGGTCAGATCGGGCGCGGTTCGGGCCGGGCTCACGCCGCTGACAAGACGCCGCGGGCGCCGCGGCGGTCAATATCGTTCACCCGCACTGTCGCGAAGCGCCGCCCCAACCCATCGGGCCCGGCGAAGCTCACCTCGACGTAGTTGGACGTGAGCCCGGTCAGACGGCCGTCCGCTCGCCGCTCTTCGAGCACCAGCACCTTCACGGCGCGCCCCAGCAGCCTTCGCCTGAAGGCCACGCCCTTCTCGGCGCCGAGCGCGCGGAGCCTGCTGCTGCGCTCGCGGATCGCTGAGGCCGCCACGCGGTGCCCCATCTTCGCCCCTTCCGTGCCCTTGCGGTCCGAGTACGCGAAGACGTGAAGGTACGAGAGCGGCAGCTCCCCGACGAGGGCCATCGTCGCCTCGAAGTCGGCCACCTGCTCGCCCGGGTGTCCGACGATGACGTCCGCCCCCAGCCCAAGGTCGGGGATGGCCGCCGCGAGCCGCTCGGCGAGCGTCCGGTACATGGCCGTGTTGTACGGCCGGCGCATGAGCCGAAGGACCCGGTCGCTGCCGCTTTGAAGCGGCAGGTGCAGGTGCGGCACGACGACCGGGAGCGTCGTGACGGCCTGGATGAGCTCCGGCGAGAAGTAGGCGGGCAGCACCGAGGAGAGCCTGAGCCAACGCAGCCCTGGGACCTCCGCGAGTCGCGTCACCAGTGCTGCCAGGCTTGTGCGGGGCAAAAGGTCCCAGCCGTAGTGACCTATGTCCACCCCCGTGAGCGTGATTTCGCCGTAGCCCGCCCCGACAAGCGCCTCGACCTGCTCAACGAGGACCTTCGGCTCCTGGCTGCGGCTCCTACCGCGGGCAGCAGGCACGATACAGAAGGCGCATCGATGCTGGCAACCGTCCTGGATCTTGACGAAGGCGCGTGAGCGCCCGCCCGTGGGGCCGACGGGCGCCCTAGGCACCTCGCGGGCATCGACGATCGGCTCGACCCGCACCTCAGGCCGGTCCCGCTTGACGAGAGAGTCGAGCAGCTCGGGCAGCCGGTATTTCTCCTGGTTGCCGAGGACGAGG
>JACORX010000371.1 GCA_016179165.1 Candidatus Rokuibacteriota bacterium
CTCGTAGAGGATGCCCAGGATGAGATAAATCACGAGGACCGCAGCCAGGAGGAGGAGCCCCAGCCCCTTCACGGAGGCCTGGAAGGCCTGCGCCGTGCCCTGGAAGGTCGTCGTCAGCGTCGCCGGCAGTCGCAGCTCGCGCTCGAGCCCGCGGATCTCAGCGACGGCGTCGCCCAGCGGCACGCCGGGCTTGAGGTTGAAGGAGATCGTCACGGCTGGCAGCTGGCCGAGGTGATTGACCGTGAGAGGCCCCACCGAGCGCGTGAGCTTGGCGACGGCGCCGAGCGGCACGAGCTTGCCCGAGGTCGACCGGATGTAGAGCATGCCGAGCGCGTCGGGATCGCCCTTGAACCGGGGCAGGAGCTCCATCATCACCCAGTACTGGTTGGTCGGCGTGTAGATCGTGGAGACCTGGGGCGCGCCGTAGGCGTTGTTGAGCGCGGCCTCGATCTGCGAGGCGGTGACGCCCATCGCCGAGGCGCGGTCGCGGTCGATCTCGACCAGCACCTGCGGGCTCGTCACCTGCAGGTCCGAGTTGACGTCGAGGAAGCCCGGCAACCCGCGGACCTTGTCGAGGAGCACCGGCGCCCACTTGTAGAGGTCGGCCGCGTCTGCGTCCTGGAGCGTGTACTGGTAGGCGGCCTTGCTCAGGCTGCCGCCGATCCGTATCGTCGGCAGCTTCTGCGGGTACACGGTGAAGCCGGGGATGCCGGTGAGCTTGGCGCGCAGCTCCTGGATGATCTCGTCCACTGGGGGTCGCTCCGCGCGCGGCTTGAGGCGGATGAAGAACCGCCCCGTGTTCGGCACGACGCTCGTGTTGCTGGCCCCGATCGAGGACATGAAGGAGACGACGTACGGCTGCTTCAGCACGATGGCGGCGGCTTCCCGCTGGTGCGCCATCATGCTGTCGAAGGAGATATCCTGCGCGCCTTCCGTGAAGGCGAAGATCTGCCCCGTGTCCTCGTCGGGGATGAAGCCCTTCGGGACGCCGTTGAAAGACGTCCCCGGGACGCCGACGAAGAGCAGCGCCGTCCCCACGATCGTCACCACGAAGACGCCGACCGTCGCCTGCGGGTGGCGGAGCACCGCCTCGAGCGTCCGCCGGTAGGCGGCGAGCATGCCGTCGAAGACCCGCTCCGAGGCGCGGTAGATCCTTCCGTGCGAGGCGGACGGCGGCTTGAGAAAGCGGCTGCAGAGCAGCGGTGTCAGCGTGAGCGAGACGACGCCCGAGACCAGGACGGCGATGACGATGACGGAGGCGAACTCGTGGAGCAGGCGGCCCACCACGCCGCCCATGAAGAGCACCGGGATGAACACCGCCGCCAGCGAGAGCGTCATCGAGACGATGGTGAAGCTGATCTCGCGCGAGCCCAGGAGCGCCGCCTCCATGCGCCCCATGCCGTGCTCCATGTTCCGGACGATGTTCTCGAGGACGACGATGGCGTCGTCCACGACGAAGCCCACGGCGAGCGTCAACGCCATGAGCGAAAGGTTGTCGATCGTGTAGCCGAGCGCGTACATGCCGGCGAAGGTCCCGACGATGGACATCGGCAGCGCGAGGCTCGGAATGATGGTGGCCGAAACATTTCGCAAAAAGAGAAAGATCACCAACACGACGAGGATGACCGCCACCAGCAGCGTGAACCGGACCTCGCCGACCGAGCCGCGGATGGACACCGAGCGGTCGTAGAGGATGTTGAGGTTGATCGAGGCCGGCAGCTGGGCCTGGAAGCTCGGCAGGATCTTCTTGATCGAGTCCACCACCTCGATGGTGTTGGTGCCGGGCTGGCGCTGGATGGCCAGGATCACCGAGCGCTCGTCGTTGTACCAGGAGGCGACCTTGTCGGTCTGGACGCTGTCGAGCACGGCGCCGAGCTGCTCCAGCCTGATCGGCGAGCCGTTCCGGTATGCGACGATGAGCGGCCGGTAGGCGGCCGCGTTCGTCAGCTGGCCCGTCGCCTGGACGTTGAAGGACTGGTACTGGCCGTAGATCGCCCCGGTGGGCAGGTTGACGTTCGACTGGGCGATCGCGTGCTGGACCTCGTCGATGCCGACGCCGAGGGTCGCCATGGCGCGCGGGTCGAGCTGGACGCGCACCGCGTACTTCTGCGAGCCGAAGACCTGCACCTGGGCGACGCCGCTGATGGTCGAGATCCGCTGCGCCAGCATGGTCTGGGCGTACTCGTCCACGGTGTACAGCGGGAGCGTCGGCGAGCTGAGCGAGAGGTACAGGACCGGCTGGTCGGCCGGGTTGACCGTCTTGTAGGACGGCGGCGTGGGCATGCCGGGCGGCAGGAGAGGCGCCGCGGCCGCGATGGCCGCCTGGATGTCCTGGGCCGCCGCGTCGATGTTCCGCTCGAGCGTGAACACGACCGTGATCTGGGTGAGGCCGAGGGCGCTGGTGGACGTCATCGAATCGATGCCCGCGATCGTCGAGAACTGCCGCTCGAGCGGCGTCGCGACGGCGGAGGCCATGGTGTCTGGACTGGCGCCGGGCAGGCTCGCGGCGACCTGGATGGTCGGGAAGTCCACGTTGGGCAGGTCGCTCACCGGTAGCTGCCGGTACGCCATGGCACCGAAGATCAGGAGGCCCGCCATGAGGAGCGTCGTCATGACCGGCCGGCGGATGAAGAGACCGGTGTTCATTTTTGCACCGGCGCGGGGCTGGTGGGGGCGGGAGCCGGGCCGGAGGCCTTCACGTCCACGCGCGCGCCGGGGACCAGGCGCATCTGGCCGTCCGTCACCACGCGCTCGCCGGCCTGGACCCCCTGACGCACGACGGTGAGCGGCCCGCTCGCGAAGGCGACCACGACCGGGCGCGACTCGACCGTGGAGTCGGGCTTGACCACGAAGACGTACTGCCCCTGCTGGCCGGCCTGGATCGCCTGCGAGGGCACCACCAGGGCGTTGGGCTCGGTGCGGACCGTCAGCGTGACGACCGCGAACTGCCCGGGCCAGAGCGCGTTGTCCGCGTTCTCGAACGTCGCCTTGAGCTGGATCGTGCCGGTCGTCGCGTCCACGGTGTTGTTGACGAAGCTGAGCGTGCCGCGCGCTCTCAGGCTCTGCCCCTGCGGCGTCGCCTCGACAGTCAGCGACCCCTTGGCCCGCTCGGTCTTGACCTGGTCGAGGAAGCGCTCGGGCACGGCGAAGACGACGTTGATCGGGTGCACGCGGTTGATCACGACCAGGGGGTTGCCGATGTCGTTGGCCTTGACGATGTTGCCCTGGTGGATGAGGAGGTTGCCGGTCCGCCCATCGATCGGCGCGCGGATGGCGGTGTAGTTCAGCTGGACCTTCGCGTTCTCCACGGCCGCCGCGTCCGCCTGCACGAGCGCTCTCTGGTTCGCCACCATGGCGCGGGCGGCGTCCACGGTCGCCAGCGCCGACTTGAGGGCCGTGTGGATCTGGTCGTACTGCTCGCGCGCGATCAGGCCGCCCTGCACGAGCTTCTTGTACCGCTCTTCCTCAACGCGCGCATTGTCGGCGTGCGCCTGGTCGCGCGCGAGGATGGCCTCGGCCTGCGCGATGGCCGCCTGGTGCTGGGCCATGGTCGCCTGCGCCTGCTGAAGCGCCGCCTCGAAGGGCCGCGGGTCTATCGTGAAGAGGAGCGCGCCCGCGCTGACGTCCTGCCCTTCCTTGAAGTGGACCTGGAAGATCTGCCCGCTGAGAAGCGCGTACACGGATACAGTCGAGGACGCCTGGACGTTGCCGATGCCCTGGATGAGCACGGGCACGTCGCGGGCCTCGACGGTGGCCGCGGTGACGGGCACGGCGGGCGGGCGTGGCCCGGCCTTGGCCTTGGCGTCGCCGTCGCTCCTGGAGCAGGCCGCGAGGGCAAGGACGGCGACGAAGAGCGCGAGCGCCGCGGCGCGCCGGGGCATCATCGCCGGGCCTCCGCGGGCTGGCGCTGCCGCGTGGGTCTCAACCCATCGGCCAGCCGCCGGAGGAAGGTGGCGTGCCGCGTCACGAAGGCGCCATCCGTCGGCCTGAGCCCGGTCAGCAGGAGGGTGAACTGCGGGAAGGCCGCCGGGAACGTCGTCAGCGCGACCATCGCGAGCAGGAGATGCCCCGGATCGACGTCCGCGCGGAGCAGCCCGCGCACCTGCCGATGGCGCACCTGGCCCACACCCTTCTGGAAGGCCGCGCGACGCTCGGCATCCCCACTCACCGCGCCGTCGGCCGAGCCGAGCGCCTCCCACTCCATGAGCCGCACCCAGTCGCGGTCCCGGCAGGCGGCGTCGAACCAGAACGCCAGGCTCTCCGCGGCGTCGTCCGGGGCCGTCACGGCCCACGCGGACCGCTCGCGGACCTTGCGGGCGAGGATCTCGCGGAAGAGATGCGCCTTGTTCCCGAAGTAGTGGTAGAGCATCCGCTTGTTGATGCGCGCCCGCCGGGCGATGCGGTCCACGCGCGCGCCCGCGAAACCCTTGTCGGAGAATTCCTTGAGCGCAGAGGCGAGAATGCGCTCCCGGGTACGCTCCGGGTGGCGCCCGACGGGGTGCTGGCGGGGTCGCAGGACTGACAGGGTCGGCATGGATAAGTAACCAACCAGATAGTAATCTGGAGGGCACGCCGGCGCAAGGCGTTGGCGGCAACCCCTACTCTTTGGCTCCGGGCTCGTTGTTTCGGCCCCAGCGGGCGCGCCAAGTCAGAGGAGCGCGCCCTCGTGGCGCAGGAGCCACTGTTTGCGCGGAAGGCCGCCCGCGTAGCCCGTGAGGGACGCGTTGCTCCCGATCACGCGGTGACACGGGATGACGATGGCCACGGGGTTGAGAGAGTTGGCGAGCCCGACCGCGCGCGAGGCCATGGGCCGACCGATCCGGGCGGCGAGCTGACCGTAGGTGCGCGTGGTGCCAACTGGAATCTTCCTGAGCGCCGACCAGACCCCCTGCTGGAACTCCGTGCCGCCCGGGTCGACCGCGATACCGTCGAGCGAGTGGAGGTCGCCGGCGAGGTAGGCGCGGACTTTCTCGCTCACGCCGAGCGGATTCGCTTCGTGTCGGAGCACGACATCCTCGAAACGACGCGTGAGGAGCTCCTTCATGCGCTCCTCGCACCCACCGAAGTCGAGCGCGCAGAGCGCCCGAGCGTCTGTGACGATCACGATGGGGCCGAGCTCGGAGTCGATCGTGTCGGTCCTGAGCTCGCTGGCCGTCGAGGGTTCGCCCCCGGTCATCGGCAGCGGAATGCCCATGCGCCCTCCTCCTTAGTCTGAAGTTCCCGCATCTCCCGAGTGATGATGCTCGAGCGCCAGTCCACGACCGTGCCGAACACGTCGAAGCAGAGCGCCTTCACGGAAGACGGATCCATGCGCGCCATCAGTCGAGCGCGGGGCGCTTCTGCTGCCACGGCCGCGCACCCTCGAAAGCGGCGGCGGTCTGGAGCACGGTGAGATCGGCGCAGCGGCGGCCGACGACCTGGAGGCCGACGGGCAGCCCCGCCTTGGTGAAGCCCGCCGGAAGCGAGCAGGCGGGCTGGCCGGTGAAGTTGAAGGGATACGAGAAGGACGCCCAGCCGATCCAGTCCCACGCGTGCTGGGGCCAGTGCTCGGGGTTGAGGCGGCCCAGCGGAAAGGCCGCGACCGAGACGGACGGCGTCAGCAGGAGGTCGTACTTCTCGAACAGAGGCCGGACGGAATCCCAGTGCGCCATCTTCCTGCCGCGCATGTCGATGTAGTCGGCGAGGCTCACGCGAAGTCCATCCTCGATGCACGCGACGAATCCCGGGTCCATCTTGTCGCGCCACTTGGGCAGGTACTGGGACCACGAGCCGGCGTAGTGCGCGGGCCACATCATGCGGATCATGTCGTGGGTCTCGGCAAAGTGGGTCTTGACCTCCTCGACCTTCGCGCCCAGGTCCTTGAAAGCCCCGACCGCGCGCTTCACGATCCCGGCCACCTCGGGATCCACGGGCAGCCCGCCCATGTCGGGGCTCCACGCGACGCGCAGACCCCTCACGCCGCGGCTGAGCTTGCCCACGTAGTCGGCCGGCGCGGCGTCGAGGGAAGTCCGGTCCCAGTCGTCGGGGCCCGCCATCACGCTGAGCATCAGCGCGGCGTCCCCCACGGTGCGCGTCATGGGCCCGTTGTGAGTCGTGTAGTCGTTGTTCGACACGGGCCACTGCGGCACGCGCCCGTACGAGGGCTTGTGGCCGAAGATGCCGCAGAAGGCCGAGGGCACGCGGATGGAGCCCGCGCCGTCCGAGCCGTGGTGGAGCGGTCCCAAGCCCGCCGCGGCCGCCGCGCCCGCGCCTGCTGAGGAACCGCCGGTGTTCATCCGCAAGTCCCAGGGGTTGTGAGTGTCGCCGGTGAGCGGGCAGCCGCTGAGCGCCTTCCAGCCGAACTCCGGCGTGGTCGTCTTGCCGATGAAGATCCCGCCCGCGTCCTTGAGGCGCCGCACGAAGGGCGCGTCCTGGTCGGGCACGCGATCGGCGAAGATGTGGGAGCCGCTCATCGTGCGCACGCCCTTGGTGAACGCCAGGTCCTTGATCGAGAACGGGATGCCGTGGATCGCCCCGAGCTTCTTCCGCTTCATCACGGCCTGCTCGGCCTCGCGCGCGGCCTTCATGGCATGATCCGCGGCGACGAGGCAGAACGCGTTGAGCTTGGGGTTCAGCGTCTCGATGCGCGCCAGGACTGCCTTCGTCAGCTCGACGGGCGAGAGCTTCTTCGAGCGGATCAGCGGGAGGAGCTTGGTCGCCGGCGCGTAGCAGAGATCGGTCGGGCTCATGCGTGCCTCCGGGCTCGTGGTGACTGAGTGGGGCGCATGGTAGCACAACGCGTTATGCTCTGAGGCCATGAGCCCCGCCGAGCGCGCCCAC
Organism: Candidatus Rokuibacteriota bacterium; assembly: GCA_016179165.1. Classification (GTDB taxonomy): domain Bacteria; phylum Methylomirabilota; class Methylomirabilia; order Rokubacteriales; family CSP1-6; genus AR37. The sequence goes on from JACORX010000371.1 coordinate 6,820, forward strand.
CCGGGCGCGGACATGGAGCGCTTCGTCCGCGCGCAGATGGCCTTCGTGGGCCTGGCCGAGGCCGACATCGAGACGATCCGCCGCACGGCGCCGCTCGTGCTCGAGCACGAGGCGGCGATCACGGGAGCCCTCTACGACCACTTCCTGCGCTTTCCCGAAACCGCGAAGTTCTTCGTGGGCGACGACGGCGCGCCGGATGTCCAGCGGCTCGAGCGGCGCAAGCACAGCCTGGGACGGTGGCTCCGCGAGACGTCCGAGGTCGCGATGACCCACGGCTTCGTCTACTACCTCCTCGCCATCGCGCTCTCCCACAGCCACCGCGAGTACGGACCGGGCGGCAAGATCCCGCCCGAGTTCATGGTGGGCGCGATGAGCCTGGCCCAGACGGCCGTCGCGGGTGTGCTCCGGGACGAGCTCCGCGATCCGCGCGAAGCCCTCGAGGCCGCCGTCGCCTGGAACAAGCTCCTCCTCGTGCACCTGAACGTCTTCCTCCTTGGCTACCTCCTGCCCCCGCGCGAGGCGCGCGATTGACAGTCTGGGAACGCCACGGCATAGTGGCAGCGTGACCAGACCCGGGACGGTCGGCGAGCTCCGCGCGAGCGGGTACAAATCGAAGTCAGTCAAGCAGGAGCTCCGCGACAACCTGGTCGTGCGGCTGAAGGCGGGCGCCACGCTCTTCCCCGGCATCGTTGGCTACGAGGACACCGTCCTCCCGCAGATCGAGAACGCCATCCTCTCGGGGCAGGACGTCGTCTTTCTCGGCGAGCGCGGCCAGGCCAAGACGAAGATCGCGCGGCTCATGGTGGGGCTTCTCGATGAAGAGGTGCCGGCGCTCGCGGGCTGCGAGACCAACGACGACCCCTTCGCGCCGATCTCCCCCGTCGGGCGCCGGCTGATCGCCGACC
>JACORX010000399.1 GCA_016179165.1 Candidatus Rokuibacteriota bacterium
GATAGTAGACGTTGGTGTACATATAGAAGCGGGCGTTCAGGAACATGATGAACGCCTGGATGCCCCCGCGGTCGAGGGTCAGTCCCTTGTCGCTGAAAAACGAGTAGTAGATGATCCGCTCGATGTCGATGGGCCCGACCGCCACGCCGCACATGTAGGAGTCGCGGAGCACGTAGTCCATGTTGTCCGCGGTGTAGATCCCGCTGAGCAGCGGCTTGAGGTGGGCGAGCCAGCGCGGGTGCTCGGCCTCGGGCCGTGTCCGGTCCTTGCCCATGAGGTAGCAGATCCAGTCGGGGTTGATGGCCTCGCCCGTCTCGAACGGCGCCGAGGGGCTCCGCCGGAGCCCGCGGATCAGGTCGGCGATCTGTTCGCGGATGATCCGCTGGCCGACGATCTCGTGCGTGAGACCGAAATCCGCCAGGAAGTTGTCGTCGAAGAAGTGCCCGAAGGGCCCGTGCCCGATGTCGTGGAGCAGCCCCGACATCCGCAACAGCTCCTCCAGGAGCGCCGCCGACGGGGCGTCCGGGAACTCGGCCTTGAGCGATGGGTGCAGCTGCTGGGCGAAGCGGCCCGCCAGGTGCATCGCCCCCAGCGAGTGCTGGAATCGGCTGTGCTCGGCGGCCGGGAAAACCCAGCGCGCCGACTGGAGCTGCGGCACGCGACGGAGCCGCTGCATCCAGGGCGAGTCGAGGAGGTCCTGCTCTGTCGCCTCGCCGGGGATGCCGTCGGGGCGCGTGTAGAGGATGTACTGGTGGATGGGGTCGGCGATGAGGCCGCGCCCCTGGTAGGTGTCCACGCCGCGCATCGGGGGCCCGCCTAGCAGGCCGCCGATAAGGGCCCATCTGCTTCGTTGGCACCCTCGGCTGCGGGCTCAACGTACCAGGGGTACGCCTCGCCCGCAGCCTTCGGGCGCCGCCTCGCATCTGGACCCTTCTCGACGCCCTGCATTTTCGGCCGGCGCCTCGCATCTGGACCTTTTTGAGCAGCCTGCTCAGATTTCGGCATCCTGCTACGGGTGGCTGGTCTTGAGGAGACGGTAGCGGTCGACGGGGCGCACCGTGATCGCCTCGAGGCGGGCGTCGCGCATGACCACGAGCTGCACGTCCTGCCCGACCAGGCCAAGCCAGAGCCGCCGGTAGAACTCCGTCTGGCTCGAGACCTCGGCGCCGTCGACGCGCACGATGACGTCGCCCGGGCGGAATCCCGCCGTGCGCGCGGGTCCGATGGGCGAGACGCCCGCGACAATCACGCCCCCACCGGCGAGCTCTCGCGTGTAGAGACCTATCCACGGCCGCGGGCGACGGCTCTCGACGCGGCCCTTGGCGATCAGCTCCTCCTTGCCGCCGAGGAACTGCTCGATCGGAACGGCGAGGTTGACGAAGGGCGCTTCCCCAAGTCTCAGCGAGGTGAGGCCTACGACAGCGCCGGTCGCGTCTACCAGGGCCGCGCCGCCGAAGGCCGGGCTGTAGGGCGCCACGAGGATCGCGCGGTCGAGCATGTACTCCCACGAGGCGGCGAAGGGCTTGATCTCCTGGACCTTGCCGGGTACCGCTACGAGCTTTCCGTCATCGTCGAGACCCACGGTGCCCGTCAGGTCTCCGACCGCCATCCTGGTCGAGTTGCCGAGCGTGGCCGCCTGCCAGGGCCCTGCGCCGTCCAGCTTGACGACTCCAAGCCCCGACTCGAGGTCGAGACCGATGAGCTTGGCCGGGACCTTGCGCCCGTCTCGGAGCGTCACGTCGATCCACGCGGCGTCCAGCAAGACATAGCTCACCGTCAGCGCGTACCCGGCCTGATCGAAGATGACGCCGCTGCCCCAGCGCTCGGTGCCGAGCGTCGCCGCGGACGGCCGGTCGGAGGGCACCTCGACGTGGATGCCGACGATGGACGGCGCGACGCGCTCGATATGAGACGGGAGGGGGGAGATTCGGTTCGGGTCCGGCCGGTGCACGGCGCCCTTCGGCGCGGCGATGAGCAGCGCGGGGAGCGCCATCAGCATGACGGCGGCGAGCAGGGCGGAGCGGAGCCGCGTTCCGCGCCCGCCGGAGAGGATTATCCCTTTCATTTCGCGGCCAATTATAGCAGTCTTGTTCCGGCTCCGACAGGGAGGACAGCTTTCTTCCTTGCTCCGACCGGGAATGATGGTAATATCAACTGGCCGATTCTAAAGACGCAACCGTACCAAGGAGCGAGCGCATGAAGACGCTGAAAGAGATGCTGGGCGAGGCCAGGCAGGTCATCCCGGAGCAGCCGCCGGCCGAGCTCAAGAAGCGGCTCGACACGGGCGAGGCCGTCGTGGTGATCGACGTACGCGATCCCGACGAGTACCGCGACGGCTCGATCGAAGGCGCCACCAACATCAGCCGCGGCTTCCTCGAGTTCCGCATCGGCGCGGCCGCGGCCGATCAGACGACGCCCATCGTCCTGTACTGCCAGACCGGGCTTCGCTCCATGCTTGCGGCCAAGGCGCTCCGCGATCTCGGCTATACGAACGTGGTCAACCTCCAGGGCGGCTTCCAGCGCTGGGCCCAGTCGGGCCTCGCCGTCGTGAAGGACACGCCGCTCGGCAGCGAGCAGATCCAGCGCTACAGCCGCCACTTCCTCCTCCCGCAGGTCGGTGAGAAGGGACAGCGCAAGCTCCTGCGCTCGAAGGTGCTGCTGATCGGCGCCGGCGGGCTCGGCTCGCCGACAGCGCTCTATCTCGCCGCCGCTGGAGTCGGCACGCTCGGGCTCATGGACGGCGATGTCGTGGACGTTTCCAATCTACAGCGCCAGGTGCTCCACACGACGGCCAGCGTCGGACGCCCCAAGGTCGACTCCGGCGCCGAAACCATCCAGGCGCTCAACCCCGACATCAACGTCATCAAGCTGCCCACGCGCATCGACGTGGACAACGTGATGGACATCATCAAGGACTACGAC
>JACORX010000400.1 GCA_016179165.1 Candidatus Rokuibacteriota bacterium
CGGCCGACGTGAGCACCGTCACCATGATCGGCTGCGAGGGCCCGCACAACATCCAGGACCACTACAGCAACACGGGCCTCGGCATCCTCAAGATCATTGCAGGCGCGATGGGCCAGGCGGGCAGCAATAACCTCCTCGCTTTTGGCCACCCGCTGCTGTCGCTCGGGCCCGAGCACGCCGCCACGATCGCGCGGGACGGGTACTCCAAGCGGCAGGTCAAGGAGTTCATCTTCGAGCACGCGCGCTTCCCGCTCGGGCGGCTCGGCGAGGAGTACCGGCGCCTGCACGTCGATCATCGGCGAGCGGTGGATTCGCCCGACACCCTCCTGCCGATCGTCAAGTCTCCCGGCGATCTCTCGGTGGTCGTCGTCGGCGGGTCCGGGAAGCACTCCTGCTGGCAGCCGACCTTCGGCGACCAGACCGCGCCGGCGCGGCGCCCCATCGCGCGCAAGGACGGGACGCCCTTGCGAAGCGTCACTGCTCTGCGCCCCTAGCAGGCTGTCTCTTGCCCGCCGAGTTGGCAATACACGTGTGCTTGGGTCCTTGGGCCCCGCGCATGTGTCATTGGCCAGGGGGAGCCGGAGGTGGAGGGGGTGGTGTCATCGGCTAACGCGGCATCCACACCCACTGATACGGTACCTGGACGCCGTTGCCCTGTAGGTAGTAGCAACCGTCGGGGTAGCAAGCCGTCCTCTGGATCGACACCTGAGCCTGAGGTATGACCACGACCGAAGGATACGGCGCGACTACCACAGGGGCCGGAGCGTAGACCACAGGAGGGTAAGCCGGATAGGCGTAGACGCGAGGAGCCAAGATGGTGCTCGTGGCGCCTAAGGCCGCGATGCCGAAGAGCCACGGGCCAGGACCCCAATAACCGTGCCCGCCGCGGCTGCCACCACCATGCCATCCACCGCCACCTGCCTCGGCCGCCATGGGCTGGATCACCATGACGGTCAGCCAGAGCACCAGAGCTACCGCGAGAATCTTCTTCATCAGGGGCCTCCTTTCACCGCTATCTTCCATCCACCTATGTCCATCGGAGGGGACCTGCCATGTCCCTGCCCCCCAAGACGGATGGAAGGGTCTCAGCGTTTACATTGGCCTCCGGGCCCGCCCGGGTCAGCGCTGGCCAAACCCCGCCATCATAACTTTCATGTGAATGGACGACTCGTGGGCCTTGTCTATTCGACACAGGCTGTCTCGAGGAGGCATGTGATCAGTCTGTGGGAACTGGTCGGGGCGAGCGTGGTCGCCGTTGTCCTGGCGATTCTCGCCTCGCTCCTCGCCCAGCAGCCCCCAGTGCCCACGATCTTTTCACCCGGGGATCTCGAGTAGCTCGCCGCGCCCATCGCGCTCTATTCGGACCCCCTGGTAGCGCAGGTGCTGACGGCCGCCACCTATCCGTTCAGATCGTGCAGGCGCTTCGCTTCGTCCGGGCCACCTCGCCCGGCCCCATCCACCGCCACACGCGCTCCGGCGTGATGGGCAGCGACCGGATCGTCACGCCGAACGGCGTCAGCGCGTCCTCCACTGCGTTGGCCACCGCCGCGGGCCCCGGGATCGCTCCGCCTTCCCCGACGCCCTTGGCGCCGAGCGGCGTGAAGGGCGACAGATGCTCGAGCCGCTCCACCTCGATCGCGGGCACATCGGTGGCCGTCGGCTTCAGGTAGTCCAGGAAGGTGGACGTGAGGAGCTGCCCTTGCGCGTCGTAGCGGAATTCCTCCAACAGCGCGGCGCCGATGCCGTGCACGGTCGAGCCGTGCACCATGCCCTCCACGATGAGCGGGTTGAGCTCGCGGCCGCAGTCGTGAACGACGAGGTACTTGAGAAGCGTGACCACCCCGGTCCGCGGGTGCACCTCGACCAGGCAGCAGTGCGCCGCGTTCGAGAAGACGAGCTGGGAACGCACGCGCCGCTGGGCGTCGACGGGCGCCGCGAGCGGGTTTTGGTGCGCGTGGCGCGCCTCGAGCCCGGGCTCTTCACCGGGTGGGAGGCCGAGCACGTCGGCGTACGCGGTCCGCGCAAGCTCCGGGAACGTGATCCGCCGGTCAGGCGCGCCCCGTACGACGACGGCGCCGTCGCGCAGCTCGAGATCTCCCGGGTCGATCTCCAGCCGGTGCGCGGCCAGCCGGCGGAGCTTGTCCGCCACCCGCCGGGCGGCGCCCACGATCGCGCCGACATCCGTGACGGAGAACTTGTTCGAGTAGTTGCCCGAGAGGTAGAGCCATGGCGTCGTCGCCGAGTCGAATCCCCGGGCGACCGTGACGGCCCCGGGGGTGAGGCCGAGCTCATCGGCCGCGATCTGCGCGATCACCGTTTCGTAGCCCTGTCCGCTGGACGGGTCGCCGATGGCCACGCGGACGTGACCGTCCGGCTCCATCCTGACCATCGCGGTCTCGGCGGATCCCGACACGGTCCGCCGCCCCGTGAGGAGCTCGTAGGAGGCGAGGTTGGTCCCCGCGGGCTCGATCGACGTGGCGACCCCGATGCCGAGGAAACGCCCCTCGCGTCGCGCGCGGGCCTGCTCGGCGCGCCAGCCCGCGTAATCGAAGCATTCCAGCGCGCGCCGGAGCGTCGCCGGGTAGTCGCCGCTGTCGTACTGGGCGCCGGGCGGTGTCGTGTAGGGCGTCTGATCGGCCGTGACGTAGTTGCGCAGGCGGAGCTCCGCCGGATCGAGGCCGAGCCGCCGGGCGAGGAGTGTCATCGCGCGCTCGATCGCGAAGCACATGAAG
>JACORX010000373.1 GCA_016179165.1 Candidatus Rokuibacteriota bacterium
CCGGTCACCTCCGGGATGACCTGCGCCGGGATGCCGCCGGCGGAGCTGCCGACGACCGGCTTGCCCTTCCACATGGCCTCGGCCACGCTGAGGCCGAAGTCCTCGTGGAGCGGCCGGTGGATCACGACGGCGGCGGCGCGCTGGAGCGCGTTGATCTCGAGGGCGGCGTCGGGGGGGAGGACGAGGGTGTGCACGTCAGGATCGCCGAGGGCCGCCTCGTCGACCTCCGCGAGGACATCCTGCCCTTCCGGGTTGTCGGTGGCGCCCCAGCCCGCCAGGACGAGGCGGCACTCGACGTACTTGCGGGCGAGCCGGTACGCCCGGACGACTCCCGCGGGATCCTTGCTTCGCGCGTACGGGGCTACCTGGAGGAGGATGGGCTTGTCGCGCGGGACCCCGAGGCGATCCAGGATCTGCCCGATCTCGGACCGGGACAGGTCACGGTTCTTCTCGCTCAGCGGGTCGATGGACGGGTGGACGATCAACGTCGGGATGGGCAGGGCGGCGGCGAACTTGGGCAGCGAGAAGACCGCCGCGTCGTAGCGCTCGAGATCGCCGCGCACGAGGTACCACGCGCGCCGGTAGGCCCGAGACAGATCCCCGTGGCATCGCCACACCCATTTCCCGGCGCGGGGGCGGTGCCGCACCAGGGGCAGCGGCGCGAGGTCGTGGACCATCACGAGATCGGCGTCAAGGGGCAGCGCGGCGGCGTTCCGGGCGGCTGCCTGCGCCCAGGCGTGCAGGGCGGCCTCGGTCATCGTCCCGTCGAGGCCCGCCAGGCTCCGCTCCAGGCGCGCGACGGCGGCATAGAAGTCGGGGTTGCCGACGATGACTTCCCACTCCGCCTCGACACCGAGGTCACGCAGGATTGGGATCGCCCGGTGGAGGATCTCCGCGGGGCCGGCGCCGAAGCGGCTGGGGCTGACGTGCAGGAACCGGCGCCCGCGCACGCGCTCGGCGAGCCGGAGGAGCAATTCGATGGTCCCCTTCGGCGCGACGTCGCGATACGCCTCGAGCTGCGCGGGGATCACGTGCCGGCGCCCTCGGCCAGGGTTTCGTCCAAGCGCTGGATCAGACGCGCCCGCGTGCGCTCAAGGCTGCTCCCGTACGGGTGGACGTCCTGGACCTGGGCGGCTAGGCGGGTGAGCCCGAGCCCCCGATCGAGCCACGCGGCGAAGTCATTCTGGCCGCGGCCCAGGCGCATCCGCGCCTCCACCATGTGGAAGTAGATGGCGCTCACGTCTATCTCCAGGAGCGCCTGTCGGAATTCCTCGAGCGTGTGTGTCTCGATCCCGGTGGGGATCTCGACGATCCGCGACCGCACGAAATCGAACGGCTCGGCGGAGACGATGCGCGGGACCATCGGGAGCCGCCGCAAATGCTCGTCGATGGTCGCGACCAGCTGGTCGCGCAGCGCTTCGAGGTTCTCGAACTCGGCGGGGTCGACCATGGCGAGGCGCTCCCCGAGCCCTTGATCACGCAGGTGCACGGCGGCCCAGGTGGCGAAGTCGTTGGGGTAGATGCCGGCCAGGAACTTGTGCCGGAGGAAGAACCCGTGGGTGTGGTAGTAGACCGAATCCAGCGGGACCTGCTCGATCAGGTCCATGAGCTGACGCTCGTCCTCTGCCCGGACGCCAACGAACTCGCGCAGCTCGACGCAGGCGACGAATTGGAACGGGCCTTCGGGACGCTGCAGAGGCAGCGCGAGGGTGGGCGTCGGTGCGGTCGCCCTGAGCAGCGCGTCCAGCGGGATCCGGACCCAGCCCGGGCGGTGGTTGAGCTCGTAGTCGAGCTCGTAGACCGCCTTGTCCACCTCGTAGGCGTCGAGAACCGACTGGATCGTCTCCCGCCGCCGCGGCAGGAGGCCGGCGGCGTGCTTTTCCGTCCCCGCGAGATACCCGTCGAGGAAGGCGGCTCGCACGCCTGCCTCCCAGGAGTTCGCCCATGGGAGGAGCCGGTCAAGGAGCCCGGAGTCGCCTCCGTCAATCTCGGCGGCGCGCAGCATGGCGGTCCGCACTGCATTGGCGTAGGATCGCAGCATCCCGGCCACGTCCTTAAGCGCGCACTGCGTGGCGCGCCGCTCGGCAAGCGGCCGGGCCGGCTCGCCTTCGAAGTCCACGATCACGAACCCACCGTCCGTCCGGAGGACTTGGCCGAGGTGATAGTCGCCGTGCACGCGGATCTTCATCACGTGCTCCTCGACCAGCGCCTGGAGCGCGGCCGAACGCTCGGCGAGCTGGGGCGCCCGGTCGAGAGCCTGTCGCCCCAGGTCCCGGAGGTCGGCCGGGAGGTGGTCCAGCGCGGAGGCAAGCGCGGCCAGGACCCGATCGAGCCGGGCTCGCATGCCATCCTGCCAGACCACCACGTCCGCGCGGCCCACCGGAGTCGGGACCATCGGCGCCGGCGCCGTCGGGGATGCGAGGGCCGCGTGGAGCCGACCGGTGAGCTCGCCGAGGGTTCGCGCCTCCTTGGCGTCCGCAGCGGCCAGCGCGCGCGCGAACGCCGGATCGGGCGGGCCTCCCGCGTCGGGCCCGGTGACGGCGACGGCGAAATACTCGCCGAGCCGGCCCTGCAGCGCCGTCCACGCGTCCCCCTTGTTGGGCACGAACTCGTGCAACGTGCCCAGGGTGATCGGCTCCTGCCCAAGCTCCTCGTACTCGATCGATCCCGCGAGTCTTGGGGCGGCGCGGAAGCTGGTCGCGCGGGTCAGGAAGCCGGTGATCTCAAGCTCTGGGTTCTGGCCCCGTTGGACATTCCGGAAGATCTTCAGGATGGCGCGGCCATCGAAAATGACCGATGTGTTGCTCTGCTCCGTCTTGACGCGCGTGGCCTCGCGTGTCGTCTCGGGCAGGACCTCGGCGAGGATGGTGGTTGCCCTGAAACGGAAGCAGCCGCTCCGCCCGGGCAGCGTCGAGCCGAGGCGGATGTGTTCGACCAGAGCCGTACAAAACGCCGGATCGTCCAAAGCGTCGGCGATGGCGCCCGGGCGTGACAGGTCGGCGGCGCCGATGATCGGGACGCAGTAAGTCTCCGCTGGCCCGGTGGCGAAATCGACCCGAAGGAGGGCGAGGACGCCGCCGGTGCCGGACAGGCCCGCGTGGTCCACCGGTGTGATGCCCGAGATCGCACGTGCCTTGTCGCCGAACCAGCGGCGGACGGGCAGGTCGCTCACCAGCGCCGTCGCGGCTACCTCAACGAGCGCGTCGGGCGTCCGGGGTCCGCGCCTAGAGGGCCGTGCCTTCGATCCCATAGGAGATCCGTTCGGGGGAGCCCGGCATGATCAGCCGGAACCAATAGAAGCCCCACGGGGCCAGGCTCACGAAGTAGGGGCCCTCGCCGACGGGAGGGAACCGGGTGCCGCCGAGCATCTCGACGAGCGCGGCCCCACGCCAGGCGCTGAGATCCATCTCGACTGGTTCCGCGGACGCGGCGAGGTTGGCGACCACCAGCACGCGCTCGTCCAGTGACTCGCGCAGATACACGAGCACACGGGTATTGGCGGATTGCAGGAAGCGCAGAGACCCGCGCCCGAATACGCGGGTGGTCTTCCGTGTCGCGATCATTTTGCGCATCGACGCCAGCAGCGAGAAGGACGAGCGTTGCTGAGCCTCGACGTTTACAACAGGGTAGCCGTAGATGGGGTCTGCGATGGGGGGGCAGTAGAGCTGTGCCGGGGCCGCCCGCGAGAAGCCGCCGTTCCGGTCGGCGGACCACTGCATCGGCGTCCGCACGCCGTTGCGATCGCCCAGGTGGATGTTGTCGCCCATGCCGATCTCGTCACCGTAGTAGACGATGGGCGTGCCGGGCAGCGAGAAGAGGAGGCCGTGGAGCAGCTCGAGCTTGCCGCGGTGGTTGTCCACGAGCGGGGCGAGCCGGCGGCGGATCCCGATATTGAGCTTCATCAGCGGGTCCTGCGCGTAGGCGTAGTACATGTAGTCCCGCTCCGAATTCGTGCACATCTCGAGCGTCAGCTCGTCGTGGTTCCTGAGGAACAGGCACCACTGACAGGTCTCGGGGATCGCCGGGGTGTGCAGGTACATGTCGGTGATCGGGCGGCGATCGGCGCCGTGCACGGCCATGAACATGCGCGGCATCAGCGGGAAGTGGAAGGCCATGTGGAACTCGTCCCCGTCGCCGAAGTAGGCCCGCACGTCCTCGGGCCACTGGTTGGCCTCGGCGAGGAGGACGCGGTCGTGGTAGCGCGCGTCCACGGCCGAGCGCAGCCGCTTTAGAAAGGCGTGGGACTCGGACAGGTTCTCGCAGCTCGTACCCTCACGCTCGAAGAGGTACGGGACGGCATCGCACCGGAAGCCGTCCAGCCCCTTGTCGAGCCAGAACGACATAGTGTCCATCATCGACTGTTGGACGGCAGGATTGTCATAGTTGAGATCCGGCTGGTGGCTGAAGAAGCGGTGCCAGTAGTACGCGCCGGCGGCCTCGTCCAAGGTCCAGTTCGACCGCTCCGTGTCTACGAAGATGATACGGGCGTCGCGGTACTGCTTGTCGTCGGCGCTCCAGACGTAGTAGTCGCGCTTGGGCGAGGCCGGATCGCGGCGCGCCTCCTGGAACCACGGGTGCTGGTCGGAGGTGTGGTTGACGACGAGATCGGCGATGACGCGGAGCCCCCGCCGGTGGGCCTCGCGCAGGAACGCCTCGAAGTCCGCCATGTTGCCGTAGGCGGGAGCGATGTCGCAGTAGTCGGCGATGTCATAGCCGTCGTCCCTGAGCGGCGAAGGGTAGAAGGGCAGAAGCCAAAGGCAGGTCACGCCCAAGTCCTGGACGTAGTCGAGCCGCTCAATGAGCCCGCGGAAATCGCCGATGCCGTCGCCGTTCGCGTCCTGGAACGCCTTGACGTGCAGCTCGTAGAAGATCGCGTCCTTGTACCAGAGGTCGCTCACGTCTGCCGCCGTCCGCGGGCCGCGCGCTCAGTAGCCGAGGTCATCGAAGGCCTTGTGAGGCAGAGCCGTGACCCGAAAGATGGCGGCGGGCTCCTGCTCCGGGTCGAGGCGGAGTGAGTGGACGGGTCCGCGCCAGAGCTGCCGCTGATCGGTGATCAGCTCGTGCACCTCGAGGCGTCCCTCGGGCGGCAGCCCGAGCTCGGCCATGGGCAGCTCGAGCCGGGCCTCGTGGGCTTCGAAGGGGTCGAGGTTGACCGCGACCCAGACCCGATCGGCGCCGTCCGCGCTTCGCTTGCCGTAGAAGAGGATGCTGTCGTCGTCGCTCTCGTAGAAGCCCAGGTGGCGGGACTCCTGCAGCGAGGGACGGTCGTGCCGGATCTGGTTGATGCGCGAGATGTAGTCCTGGATGTGGCCGGGGGCGCTCCAGTCGCGGACCCTGATCTCGTACTTCTCGGAGTCCTGGTATTCCTCGGTGCCGGGCAGTGCGGCATTCTCGCACAGCTCGTAGCCGCTGTAGATCCCGTAGGCGGCCGACAGGGTTGCGGCGAGGGCCAGGCGCATCTTGAAGGCGGGGCGCCCGCCCTGTTGAAGGATTAGCGGCAGGATGTCGGGGGTATTGGTGAAGAAGTTGCCCCGGAAGTACTCGGCCATCTCAGTCTTGGTCAGCTCGGTGAGGTAGGCGACCAGCTCGTCCTTGAAGTTCCGCCATGTGAAGTACGTGTACGACTGGGTGAAGCCGACCTTGGCGAGGGCCTGCATCAGCTTCGGCCGCGTGAAGGCCTCGGCGAGGAAGATGACGTCGGGGGCGACGGTCTGGACCTCGCGGATCAGCCAGGCCCAGAAGGGGATGGGCTTGGTATGCGGGTTGTCCACGCGAAAGATCCGCACGCCCTGGTCGATCCAAAAAAGGACGATGCTCCTGAGCTCCTCCCAGAGGGCCTCCCTCTCGCGGCACTGGAAGTTGAGCGGGTAGATGTCCTGATATTTCTTGGGCGGATTCTCCGCGTACTTGATGGTGCCGTCGGGCCGCCGATGGAACCATTCCGGGTGCTGGCGCACGTACGGGTGGTTGGGCGAGCACTGCAGCGCGTAGTCGAGCGCGACTTCCATCCCCGCCGCGCGCGCTGCCGCGACGAGCTCCCGGAAATCCTCGAGCGTGCCGAGAGCGGGCGCAACCTCCTTGTGACCACCCTGCTCGTGGCCGATGGCCCACGGCGACCCTGGGTCGGCCGGGCCCACGGTCGGGCTGTTGTTCCGGCCCTTGCGAAAACTCTGCCCGACAGGATGGATGGGCGGGAGATAGAGC
>JACORX010000374.1 GCA_016179165.1 Candidatus Rokuibacteriota bacterium
CATCAAAGACTACCTAGAGGGATCCAGATTCCGCTTCGTCAAGACTCGTTAGACTTGGACGGCATCCTCAAGCGGCAACAGCAGGACACCCACCGCACTTGAGACCCCTCAACAGATTTCTCGCGGTGCTGGAAGAAGTCGGCCCTCACATTCCGAAGACTCATCCTCTCTTCCGCTGGGAAGCGGCGCGCCAAGTTCGACATGGCGCTGACCTTGCCGAGCTGGCAGAACGCGCTGCGATCTTGCCGGCAACGCTTACTCGTTGCGTTCGAAGGCTCGAACAGGGACGCCTCGCTGCGGTCGTCGGCACCGGCAAAGGGTCGCGGGTAACTCCTGAAGGAATTCGCCTGCGGCTGGCTCAACTTTTACTCGGAGCGTTGACTGAAGAACGTTTTCAACGGGAGAAGGAAGAGCTAACGAAGGGTCGTCTGACAATCGAGGATCACAGACTTGGACGAACCGATACCGACTATCGAGTTCTGAACGGAGGCGGAAGACCGATCTTCCGGATCAACATAAAGTTTCACGGCACCGCCTTCGTCCAGGCCCGGGAGCGAGTCGGCCTCGATCCGGCTGACTGTTTCGCTCTGGCCACATACAAGATCCATCAGGCGCTAACTCGTCAACTGGAAGAGGCGTTGCCCTACGTGTTCCTTGTCCTTAGTTGTCTAGGCCTCACATCCCGCGCCGTGAGCGAGCTCATTCCTCACGAGTTCACCTGGTTCATGGCTACCGCAGCAAAGTTCCCGAAGAGGGACCTCGAAGAAGCCATTGTTGCCCGACTCCTGACACCAGACTATGCGGCACTCTTGGCCGACATTCGCCAGAGGATCTCGGCATCGGAGTTTCGCGTGCTTTCGGCAAGCCGGGCAGAGCAGCTGGTGAAAGAACGGCTGTTCGAAAGAGTCTTTGCGCTCAGGCAACGAGGCTTCACCCAAGCCTTTCGGAACGCTGAACTCGACATGCACTTCTCACTCGCCGGAGAACTGACACCTGTCCGAGAATTTCTCTCAATCGTTGCTGCCGAGAGCCCTCAAAGACTTACAGTGTTGCTCGACCGTGGAGAGATCGCGTAAGTGATGTTGCCCAAAGAGAGCGTTCGCCTCGCCCAAGCCGCAAGTCTCGCCAGCGCTAATCACCCGCGCGTGAGGCGGGAGACGATCTCGTCGAAGACCTTGTCGGCCAGCACCCTGACCTCGTCGCGGGTGAGCGGCTGGATCGGGTGCTGCACCATGATGGTCTTGTAGGCGTCGGCGCCCAAGGCGGATGCCTGGGCGCGGGCGGCCTTCGCGAACTCGGTCGAGATCACCGTCGCCGTTGGCATTCCCTGATCTTCGAACCACACGCCGTCGTGCACACTGCACGTTGTGCAGGACCCTCAGTCGGCGAGGGCCTCGATGACGGCGTCGCTCGTCTTGAGGATCTCGGCGCGCAGGTCCTCCGGCGCGGGCCGCGCGAAGGTCGGCTTCTTCTTCCTGACGATGGCCTTGGGCTTGGCGCGCTCGCGCAGCAGCTCTTCCACGCGGTCGAGCAGGTGGTCGCCCTTGGCCTTGGAGATGTCCAGGAGCGTGATCACCTTGCCGTCGAGCGTGGCGAGGCGCGCGGCCGTCTTGCGAGGGACAGCGACTGAATCGGTCGGATCCAGGAACTCTTCGGTTGTCATAGGCCCTCCCGGGGCGATTGTACCTTCTTAATGACCAGGCGCGACATCTTCGGGAAGGTCCAGCCGGGGATGACGGCCGAGAAGCGGCCCGCGGTGCCCCCCGCCACCACGAACTTGAGGTTGCCCGGCTCGCGGAACTTCGGGATCAGCGTCGCGTCGGTCTCGGGGTGCTGGAATTTCGCCATCACGTGAGCCGGCAGCCCATCGCCACCGTCGAGCCCTGGGATCAGCTCGCTGACGGGCTTGCGCAGCCGGTGCCAGAGGAAATCGCGCATGTCCGCCTTGCTCCAGCCGTCGCCAGCGATCGTGCGCGCGTGCTCGGGCGAGAACACGACCAGCGTGTCGCCGTGGTGCGTGGACTTGTGGTGCGAGATGACTTCCAGCGAGCGCGAGATGGTGATGAGGAGGTCCTTGGCCCTGAGACTCCGATGATCATAGACGCCGTGTGGCGCCTCTGCCGCGAAAGCCGCTACCGTGCTCTCGTCCGGAGCGAAGCCGTGCTCGACAGCCAGCGAGTCCCAGGGGCTCTCTTCCTCGTGCTCGCCGATGCAGTAGGTGTAGCGCCCCGGGTGCGCCATGGTGGACATGCTCATGGTTCGGGCCGAGGCGCCGCCCACGTTGGCGACGATGAGCCTCAACGCGCGGCCGATCGTCGCGTTGGCGCGCCAGCCGGGCCCGAAAGCTCCCGCGGCGCAGTTGATGTCGAGCGTCTTACGCGCGGGGCCGTTGACGATGAAGAGCGGCGAGTGAAAGTTGGTCGTTGCGGAGACGCCGTGGAGATCAAAGGCGTCGTCGCACATGGCTTCGACCCCGGCGATCACGACGGGCAGATACTCGGCGCGGCAGCCGGCCATGACCGCGTTGACCGCGATCTTCTCGACGGTGGCGCGGCCGAAATTCGGCGGCACCAGCGCGACCAGCTCGCCGGCCTCACGCCCCGAGCCCGCGACCATCGCGGCGACGCGCTCGCGCGTGGGAGGAACGACGGGAAGGCCGTCGGTGACACCGCGCTCGAAGAGAGTCTCGAAGGGGTCCTGCTCAGGTAGAACCACGGGCACTCCCCTCAGGGCTTGCAGAGGCGGAAGTTGGCGTAGTCACCCTGCGCGGTCGACTTCGTGTCGTCGGAGTCGGTGAGGACGGCAATCCCGGACGTCTTCGGCGTCTCGGTCTCGTCGAAGAACTTTTTGAAGTCCTCAAAGATGTTGACCCGCTCCTCCGTCCACGAGCCCTTCCGGTCGGTGCCGCTTCGGATCACCAGCGCCTGGGTCAGCCCGGCGCTCGAGGAGAGACGCATGCCCACCGGCACGACCGCGCTCCAAACGTACTTGAGCGACTTGACCGACCAGGGCGTGTGGGGGAAGACGGCGTAGATGGAAACCGCGCTGTCGTTGGTCTTCGACTTCCGTTCGTCCGACCCGGCGGGGAACTCGACCGGACGCCACGACCAGGCGAGCATCGGGTATGCCTTGGGGTCCCACCCGTATTCCTTGGCGGCCTGGATACCGAGGCCCTTGGCGATGGCGTGGAGGAAGCGCAGGCCGTCCATTTCCTGGACCGAGTAGACCTCGCGCCCGGCATCCTTGCGCGGCTTCCAGTCGGGAGGGAACTCGCCGACCTTTCCCCTGGAGAAATTCTCGACGGTGACGCACTCCTCGGCATCCGCCGGCCCCACCAGGAGCGCGGCGGCGAGGAGGGCGATGACGAGACGCACCGACACGGCGCTATCGCCCGCGGCGCCACCAGGAGTGGACGAGCTGGTCCACCACCTGCACCAGCTGGCCGACGGTGCGGCATTCCTTGACGATGTCGCACGCGGGCGAGTAGAGCGGCATCACGCTGTCGCCGATGCCCCAGCCCCACTGCCCCTCCGGGTTTAGCCAGATGATGCCCTTGACTCGCTCCCGGATCTGACGGATCGCCCACGCCTGGGGGTCGTTATAGTTGTTGCGCGCGTCGCCCAGGACGAGCACCGTCGTCTTCCGATCGAGCGAGTCTATCTCCGTGCGCACGAAGCGGCTGAAGGCGTAGCCGAAGTCCGATCGGCAGTGGTAGTCCACCGGCGAGGACTTGAGCGCCCACTCGATCGCGTGATCCACCGGGTAGGTCTTGAATGCCTGGGTCACCTCGGCGATCTCCGAGACGAAGACGTACGAGCGCATGCGCGAAAAGCACTCCTGCAGGCTCCAGACCAGTTGGAGCATGAAGCGCGAGGCGTTGCGCACCGAATCGGAGACGTCGCAGAGCGTCACGAGCTTTGGCTTCTCGCGGTGGCGCCGGCGGAAGCGCACCTCCATGGGCACGCCGCCGTACTGGAGGCTCTTCCGGATGGTCCGGCGCGAGTCGAGCCGCCCCTTCTCCTCCTGGCGCTGGCGCAGGGCGAGGGCGTCCTTGATCTTGCGCGCGAGGCGCGCGACCACCGCCTTCATCTGCGCGATCTCGTCCGGCGAGAGCGCGAAGAGCGGCTTGTCGGTCAGGACCTCGCGCGTGAGCTTCTCGCCCTGCCGGTAAGCGCGGCGCTCGAGCTCTCGCTCGACGTGCTGGCGGATCATGCGCCGGAACGCTTCCAGGCGCAGGTCGAGGTAGTTGCGGATCCGCGCGAGCATGCCCGGATCCATGCCCTGCGCCTCGAGCAGCTGCATGATGCGCGAGAGGTCGCGCTCGATGGCCTCCCAATCGAACTTGTCGTAGATGCGCCGCGAGAAGTAACCGATCTGCAGGAAGTACATCAGCCGCTCGAGCCCTGCGCCCTGCCCCTGGCCGCGGATGGCCATCTCCATGTCCGTACCCTCGCCGCGCAGCATGAGCTGGGTCAGCTCGTCCATCTCCATGTTCTCCTGCGCCATGAGCTGGTCGAGCATCTGCTGGATGCGCGGGTCCTCCGGTCCCAGCGCCTTCTTGAGGCCGGCGCCGAGCGCTTCCAGGTCGAGGAAGTAGAGGTCGAAGAGGCGGTCGAAGGTCGGCAGGTCCCGCGACTCCTTGACGAGCGTGGACGCCAGCGCGGCCTTGAAGGTGTCGCGGTGATCGAGACCTATCTCCGAGGAGGCCGACAGCGCGTCCATCGCCTCGCTGGGCGAGATGCGAAGCTCAGCCCGCCTCAGGTCGCCTATGAACTCTAAGATCCGCTGGTCCAATTAACCTCCGGGGGGGAGCGCCACCTGCCGCTCCGTTTGAGGGTTGGCTCGGCTCGCCTTCGGCTGCGCCTCACACCACAGTCCCCAGACCCCCCCCCCACCAGGCGTCTGCCGTAAATCTCATCGGGAAAACGTCACCCAGGAGGAATTGAAGACGTCTTCGCCGCCGTCGCGGGTGATGGGGCAGAGCCGCCCGTCCTCGAGGCGCAGCAGGCCGTGAA
>JACORX010000372.1 GCA_016179165.1 Candidatus Rokuibacteriota bacterium
CACCTTCATGATCTGCGTGCTCGGCGGCCTGGGGAACATGTTCGGGGCGGTCGTGGCGAGCCTCCTCATGAGCGAGGTGATCTCGGTCGGCGGCATCATCACCTCCACCGAGATGGCCTACGTGGTGGCCTTCGTCATCTTCATCGTGGCGATGTTCGTGCGCCCCGAGGGCATCCTGGGCCGCGCGCGTGCGAAAATCGCCTGAGCACGCCCGTGGCCGCGCCCATCATGACGATCGAGAAGGTGTCCAAGGCCTTCGGCGGCATCCAGGCCGTGGAGGAGTGCAGCTTCGAGGTGCGGCCCGGGCTCATCACGGGCCTCATCGGTCCGAACGGGGCGGGGAAGACCACGGTGTTCAACCTGATCACGGGCTTCCTGCGCGCCGACGGCGGCTCGATCCGCTACAAGGGTGAAGAGCTCCTGGGGCTCGCCCCCCACCAGGTCGAGGCGCGCGGCGTGGTGCGGACCTTCCAGCACCTCAGGCTCTGGGGCAAGATGACCGTGCTCGAGAACGTGCTGCTGGGCTGCCGGACGCCGCTCGGCGAGAACGTGCTGACGCTCTTCCTTCGCCCGGGGCGCGTGCGGGCCGAGGAGGCCGCGGCGCGCGAGCGCGCCATGGAGGTGCTGCGCTTCTTCGGCCTGACCGGCCGCGCGCACGAGCTGGCCGAGGACCTGGCCTACCCGGAGCAGAAGCTCCTCTCCATGGCGCGCATCTTCGCCACCGACGCCGAGATCCTGCTGCTCGACGAGCCCACCTCGGGGCTCGACACCGACTCGCTCCAGCGGATCGTTCCGATGGTCCGCCGCCTCGTCGAGCACGGCAAGACCGTGCTCCTCATCGAGCACAACATGGAGCTGATCTCGCAGCTGTCGGACGAGGTCGTGTTCCTCCACCAGGGGCGCGTCATGGCGCGCGGCCGGGCCGAGCAGATCACCCGCGACCCGGCGCTGACCGAGATCTACTTCGGGGCATGACCGTGGCCGAGACGCTGCTCGACGTCCGCGACCTCGAAGCCGGCTACGGCAAGAAGACCGTGCTGCACGGCGTGTCCTTCCGCGTGGGCGAGGGCGAGATCGTCGCGCTCCTGGGCCACAACGGTGCCGGCAAGTCCACCACGCTCAAGACGCTGCTGGGCCTCCTACCCGCGCGGGCGGGCAGCGTGCGCTTCGCCGGCCGGGAGTGGGCCAACGGCGACCCTGCGGCCAACGTGAAGCGAGGGCTCGCGCTCGTGCCGCAGGGACGCGGCGTCTTCCCCGACCTGAGCGTGGCCGAGAACCTCATGCTGGGCGCCTACACCCAGAGCGACCGTGCCGGCGCCCTCCAGCACATGGGCGAGATCCTCGATCTCTTCCCGATCCTCGCTGAGCGGAGCACCCAGCGCGTGGGCACGATGTCGGGAGGCCAGCAGCAGATGGTGGCCGTGGGCACGGCCCTCATGCAGCGGCCGCGCCTCATGAGGATGGACGAGCCGTCCCTCGGCCTCGCGCCGGTGCTCGTCCAGCGCGTGCTGGAGACGGCTGTCGAGATCAACCGGCGCTTCGGTACGGCCATCGTGCTGGTCGAGCAGAACATCAAGACCGCGCTCGGCATGGCCAGCCGCGCCTACGTGATGAAATCGGGGCGCATCGTGCTCGAGAAGCCGGCCGCCGAGCTCCTGGCCGCGCAGGACTCCTGGTGGGAGCTGTACTGACGATGCCCGACCGGCCGTGCTAGCATCGCGACAGGAGGTGGGGACATGTTCAAGGACGTCGTGACGT
The DNA here is from genome assembly GCA_016179165.1 of Candidatus Rokuibacteriota bacterium. Lineage (GTDB taxonomy): Bacteria > Methylomirabilota > Methylomirabilia > Rokubacteriales > CSP1-6 > AR37. The sequence continues at coordinate 1,759 of JACORX010000372.1, forward strand.
CGAAGCAGGAGCTGCGCGCCATCTTCGGCGAGCCGAGCGAGCGGGCCGTCCTCAAGTGCCACTCGTCCCTCGACGAGCACTCGCGCGCCTTCATCGCGGCCTCGCCCTTCGTGCTGCTCGCGACCTCCAGCGCCGCGGGGCAGTGCGACGTCTCCCCCAAGGGCGACGCGCCGGGCTTCGTGCTGGTGCTGGACCCCACGCATCTCGTCGTGCCCGACCGCCCGGGCAACAACCGCACCGATGGAATGACCAACGTCCTCGAGAACCCGCACGTGGGGATGATCTTCCTCGTGCCGGGGCGCGGGGACACGCTGCGCGTCAACGGAAGAGCCTCCATCATCCGCGACGAGGAGATCCTGGCGCGCCTGGCCATGCATGGCAAGCTCCCCAAGGTTGCGCTCGGCGTCGAGGTCGAGGAGGCATATCTCCACTGTCCCAAGGCCTTCCTCCGCTCGAGCCTCTGGGACCCGTCGACCTGGACCGACCCGCAGAAGCTCCCGTCCTTCGCCCAGATGCTCTGGGACCAGGTGCCGACCGCGCGCAACGCGGCGTCGGTCCCCGACTATACGCGCGACCTGGACAAGCGCGTTCGCGACGGACTGTACTGAGAGAGGCGGCGCCGCATGGCCATCATAGACACGATCCCGAAGGACAAGGCCCCCGACGACCTGAAGACGACGTACGACGACCTGACGAAGACGTTCGGGCGGGTCCCGAACATCTTCGCCGTCATGGCCCACCACCCGGGCGCGCTGAAGGCCTTCTTGCCGCTCTACGCGGCGGTGATGAGCGGGGGGACGGTCGAGGCGAAGCACAAGGAGCTGGCGTATCTGAAGACCTCGCTGCTGAACGGCTGCGAGTACTGAGCCCGCGCCCATACCGCTTCGTCGAAGCGGATCGGCATCACGGACCAGCAGATCGCCGCCCTCACCTTGTACGAGCGGAGCCCGCTGTTCGACGAGAAGGAGAAGGCCGTCCTGCTCTACACCGAGCGGATGACGCGCGCCGCTGGGGCCGGCCTGCGTGACATGGCGGTCGGCGAGCTCAAGCGGCACTTCACCGAAGACCAGATCGTCGAGCTGGCCCTGGTCATCTGCATGGCCAACTTCACCAACCGCTTCAACAGCGGCCTCCGCATCGAGCCCGATCTGGGTTAGCAGCTGGGGCTGAGCGCTCCTTCTCAGACGGTGGCGATCGGGGTCGCTGGTGAGCCGACGGCGCCGGAAAGCCGGAGCGGCGGCGCGGTCAGGAGGATGCGGTTCCTCTCATGCTGACGAAGCCAGGCCGCCAATTCCGTCAGGTACCACATCTCGCCGAGGTTGACCCCGAGCTTGAAGAGGCAGTGCTGGTGGAGCGGCAATCCCGCGTGCGGCGCGGGGCCGCCGGGGCGCGACGGCACGGCCTCGACGCCGTAGTTGTCGGCGATGAGGGACGCGATGCCGCTGTCGGTGATCCACCGGAGGAGCGCATCGTCGCGGCCGTCGAGGACCGCGTAGGACGAGCCGAGCTTCTCGCCGTCGGGACTCCGCTTCATGTCGAGGATGGCCTGGCTGAACCCGGTGTGCAGCAGCAGCATGTCGCCCTTCTCGACGGCCACCTTGTCCTGGTCCATGACGCGCAGCAGGTCGTCGCGGTTCACCATCTTCCGCGCTTGCCCGAAGTGGGCGTGAAGGTCCACCAGCACGCCGCGCCCCTGGATGCCGTGGGCCGCCATGTTCTCGACGCCCAGCCGGCGCGCGCCGATGGGCTCCGTGGTCTTCTCGCCCGTGCGGTAGTCGATGGGGCCGACCACGTCCTCGTTGGCGAGGTGGCCGTTGTAGAAGAGCGGCTCGGCCTTGCCGTCGCCGTCGGCGTCGAAGTGGGCGCCGACGTGGCAGAGGCTGTCCCACTGCGTGGAATACTGGAGCGTCAGCAGCACGCGGTCGTCGCAGACCACGTCGGTGTGCAGCGGGTTGTCGGCGGAGAACGGCATGTTGTAGCGGGGTCTCTCGTCGGTGCCCGTCGCCGAGAGGACGGGCGGCGTGCGGCGCGGGTTGAGCACGGCCCCGCCCGGATAATCGAGAGGCAGGCTGAGGCAGAACGTGCGGCCTTCGCGCACCTCGGCCACGCCCTGCTTGACCTTCTCGGGCGTGATCAGATTCAGGCGCCCGATCTGGTCGTCGGGGCCGAAGTCTCCCCAGGTAGAGCCTTCCGGACGGTGCTTCCATCGAGACGTCGCCATGGGGTCTCCTAGACGGGTTCGAGAGGGACGGTGAGCGTGGCGCCCGGGACGAGGATGCCCCCGCGACGGCCTGCGTCAGCCACCGTCGGGGCGCTCCACGAAGTGGATGAGCACGCCGCCCGTGCTCCTCGGATGGAGGAAGGCGATCTTCGAGCCCCGCGCGCCGGGACGCGGCGTCTCGTCGATGACAGTGAGACCCGCGGCCTTGGCGTCGCGGATCGCCTCTTCGAGGTCGGCGACGCGAAGCGCGATGTGGTGGAGGCCCTGGCCGCGCCGGGCGACGAACTTCGCGATGTCGCGCTGGTCGATCACCTTCTGGTCGCCGTCCGGCACGCGGTCCTCGAGAATCTCGAAGTCGGTGTCACCCACGCGGGCGAAGGCCGAGCGGAGGCCGCCGTAGGGGTCCTTCTCCTCGATGTCGTGGACCTCGAGGCCGAGCTTGTCGCCGAAGATCTCGACGTGCTTCGTGAGGTCCCCCGACGCGATGCCGATGTGATCGATGCCGAGGATGCGCACGCTCAATCCTCCGGCTGGCGGGGATTCTCGAGGTCGAGCGCCGCGATGAGACGCCCGAAGCCGATGAACTGCCCCGTGACCATGCCCAGCTCGATGATCTCCGCGTCGGAGAACTGTTCCCGCAGCCCGCTGAAGAACGCGTCGTCGAGCTTGCGGTGATCCTGGGCCATGAGCGTGGCGAACCGGAGCGCCAGGGTCTCGCGCGGCGTGAAGTCGCCCTTCTCGAAGTCGGCCAGCGCCGCCACCATCTCCTCTGTCATGCCCTGCCGCACCGCCGGTGCGGCCCGCGACTTCTTTCAGGTGGCGCAGTCGTTGAGCGCGGCGATCTTGAGCCTGACCAGCTCCTTGAGCTTCGCGTCGAGCACGCCGCCCAGCCGGAGCGGAGCGTAGAAGGCCCAATAGGCTTTGAAGGCCTCCGGCAGGTTGCCCATGGCCTGGAAGATGGCCGGGTACTGCTTGTGGTGTAGGGCCGGCTCAGTGAGATCACGGAGCGCGGGGTCAAGG
>JACORX010000038.1 GCA_016179165.1 Candidatus Rokuibacteriota bacterium
GTCTACATCCACGCCCTCGTTCGCGACGCCGAGGGGCAGAAGATGTCCAAGTCCAAGGGCAACGTCGTCGACCCGCTCACCATCATGGACAAGTACGGCACGGACGCCTTCCGCTTCACGCTCGCCGCGCTCGCCGCGCAGGGACGGGATATCAGGCTCTCGGAAGAGCGGATCGAGGGCTACCGTAATTTCGCCAACAAGATCTGGAATGCGTCTCGCTTCGTGCTGACGAACCTCGACGGATACGACGCCGCGCTCGCGGCGAAGGGGAGGCGTTCCACGGCGGACCGCTGGATCGCGAGCCGCCTGACGGCGGCGACAGCGGCCGTGCGGGCGGCGCTCGACGGCTATCGCTTCAACGACGCCGCCTCGGCGGTGTACCAGTTCGTGTGGAGCGAGTTCTGCGACTGGTACCTCGAGATCGCCAAGCGCAGCCTCTACCAAAGCCAAGACCCGGACGCGCGCATGATGACCCAGCGGACGCTCGTGGAGACTCTCGAAGCGACGCTCCGGCTGCTGCACCCGTTCATGCCCTTCATCTCGGAGGAGATCTGGCAGCGCCTCCCTCACGAGACCGGGCAGGTGCCGGACACAGCGGGATACGTTATGGTCGCGGCGTTCCCGAAGGCGGGACGCAAGGGACGTGACGCAGCCGCGGAGCTCGAGATGGCGCCCGTCATCTCGGTCGTGAGCGCGATCCGGACCGTGCGCAGCGAGAGCCGCATCTCCCCGGCCGTGGAACTGACCGTGACCGTCCGGTGTCCCTCCAAGGACACCGCCAGGCTGCGCGCCGCCGTGCCGTTGATCGGTGCGCTGGCGCGGGCCTCGGTGCGCGTCGATCCGCGCGCGACCCGTCCACCGCAGTCCGCCCACGCCGTGGCGGGCGGCGCGGACGTGTTCGTGCACCTCCAGGGCGTCGTGGACGTGGGCGCCGAGCGAGCACGGCTCCAGAAGGAGATCGAGAAAGCGCGGAAGGAGACGAGCTTTCTCGAGAGCAAGCTCGGGCGCCCGGACTTCGTCGAGCGTGCGCCGGCCGACGTCGTGGCGCGCGACCGAGAGCGGCTTGTCGAGCAGGGGCAGATCCTGAGCAAGCTCACCGCGAGCCTGGCCGCGCTCCAGTGACGCCGCGCGCGCCGTCGCGACGTCTCGGGCACACCATCCACCGCCTGGGCGCGGTCGCGTCCACCCAGGGCGAGGCGGCCGCGCTCGCGGCGTGCGGTGCCTCCGAAGGGACGGTGGTAACGGCGACGCACCAGAGCGCGGGGCGGGGCCGGCGCGGCCGCGAGTGGCTCGACACCCCGGGCGAAAGCCTGCTCATGTCCATCGTGCTGAGGCCACGCATTGCTCCAAACCTGGCTCCACAGTTGTCACTCGTCGCGGCCGTGGCCGTCGTCGATGCTCTCGCAACGGCCGGGGTGACGACCACGATCCGCTGGCCCAATGACGTCATGGTGGGGGAGCGGAAGATCTGCGGCATGCTGCCCGAGGCGGTGACGGCGCGCCGGGGCACGCTCGACCACGTGATCCTGGGAGTCGGGCTCAACGTGAACCAGCGTGACTTCCCGGCGTCGATACGGACGCTCGCGACCTCGGTGAGGATCGAGACCGGGCGCGGGCACGCCGTCGAGCAGATGCTGCATGCGATCCTGGCCGGGCTCGACGGCTGGTACAGTCACTTCGTCGACGGAGGGCTCGACACGCTCCTCCCAGCCTGGCTCGAGCGCGCGCAAGGTATCGGCCGCCACGCGCGGGCGGCGGACGGGCGCGAGGGCGTTGCGGTGGGCCTGGCTGCGGACGGCGCCTTGCTGCTCCAGACGGACAGCGGCGAGACGGTGCGGGTCGTCGCGGGCGAGGTCACGACGGAGGTAGAGCATGCTGCTGGTCATTGAAGTCGGCAACACCAACACCAAGATCGGCGTCTTCAGCGGACCGCGGCTGCTCGTGTCGTGGCGGCTGACGACGCGACGCGAGCAGACGGCCGACGAGTACGGTGTCTTCATCCAGACGCTCCTCAGCACGCGCGGCATCGAGCAGCAGCGCGTCACGGGCGTGGCCATCTCAAATGTGGTCCCGACCGTGCAGCAGACGCTCGAAGCCATGTCCGACGCCTACTTCGGAGTGCAGCCGTTCAGCGTGGAGCCGGGCAGGAGCGACACGGTGCCACTCGCCGTGGAAGCGCCGCAGGAGGTCGGAGCCGACCGCATCTGCGACATCGTGGGCGGCGTGACGCTCTACGGGTCGCCGCTCATCGTGGTCAACTTCGGCACGGCAACCACGTTCGACTGCGTGAACGCGCGGGGCGAGTTCATCGGCGGAGCCATCGCCCCGGGCCTCGTCACCGCCTCCGAAGCGCTGATCTCGCGCGCGGCGCGCCTCTACCGCGTCGAGCTGCTTCAGCCGAAGGAGGCGATCGGGCGGAACACGGTTACCAACATCCAGTCGGGCGTGATGTACGGTTGGGCGGGGTTGGTGGACGGCCTCATCGACCGCATGCGCGCCGAGATGGGCGGCCCCGTCAAGGTGGTCGCCACGGGTGGGCTGGCCGGCCAACTACGGGGCGTGGCGCGCACCATCGATCTCGTCAACCAGGACCTGACTCTCGAGGGCTTGCGGACTATCTGGGAACGCGAGAATCCTCAGGAACCTCGGCGGGCGTCGACGCAAGGTTGACAGGTCGGGGTGACGCTCGTATACTCCCCCTAAATACGGTGGGGGCAGGGCGGCGGTTCTCTATATACGGGGCCTGGTGGGGTGCGGCGGGGCCACTCGGGTCCGGAGAGGACGACAGCGCATGGGCATGTGGGTGGGGCGCGGGCGCAAGGCCCGGGCGGCATACGGCTTCGACGACATCGCGCTGGCTCCAGGAGCGATCACCATCAATCCCAACGAGGTGGACATCTCGTGGGAGCTCTGCGGCCGCAACTTTCAGATCCCCATCATCGCGGCGGCCATGGACGGCGTCGTGAGCCCCAAGCTCGCCGTCGAGATGGGCCGCCTCGGCGGGCTCGCGGTGCTCAACCTCGAGGGCATCTTCTCGCGCTACGAGAACCCGGACGAGGTCCTCGACCGGATCACCTCCGCCAGCCTCGAGGAGGCGACCAGGATCATCCAGGGCATCTACGGAGAGCCCATCAAGGACGAGCTGATCCACAAGCGCATCTCGGAGATCTAGAAGGGCGGCGGGCCCGTCATGGTGTCGGCCATCCCGCAGCGCGCCGAGCGCTTCGCGAAGATCGCCGAGGAGGCCGGCGCGGACTTCTTCGTGGTCCAGTCCACGGTCACGACAGCGCGGCATGTGGCGACTGAGTACACGCCGGTGGATCTCCGCGAGCTCAAGAAGCACCTGTCGATCCCCCTTATCATCGGCAACACGGTCACGTACGAGGCCTGCCTCGATCTGATGGAGTGCGGAGCCGACGCGCTGCTGATCGGCGTCGGGCCCGGCGCCGCGTGCACCAGCCGAGAGGTGCTGGGGGTCGGCGTCCCGCAGGTGACTGCGACGGCCGACTCCGCCGCCGCCCGAGACTTCTACTACAAGCGCAAAGGCCGCTACGTACCCATCATCACCGACGGCGGCATGACCACCGGCGGCGACATCTGCAAGGCGTTGGCCTCGGGCGCCGACGCGGTCATGATCGGCTCGGCCTTCGCACGCGCCCAGGAGGCACCGGGGCGCGGGTACCACTGGGGAATGGCGACGCCGCACTCGAACCTGCCGCGCGGGACGCGTATCCGGGTCGGAGTGTCGGGCCCGCTCGAGCAGATCCTCTTCGGGCCCGCCTTCACCGAGGACGGCACGCTGAACCTGGTCGGCGCGATCCGCACGTGCATGGGCTCGGTGGGCGCCATGAGCATCAAGGAGCTGCAGCAGACCGAGCTCGTCATTGCCCCGTCCATCAAGACGGAAGGCAAGGTTTTCCAGCGCGCCCAGAAGCTCGGCACGCCCAGATAGTGGAGCGGCCGTTGCGCCCGCCCCGCCCGGGAAAGAGCCGAGGACGGCGCTCCCGATGCTACCCAAGACGCGTCAAGCGGTTCTAGCCCGGAGTCCCGATGGATAAGATTTGCGTCCTGGATTTCGGCGCGCAATACGCCCAGTTGATCGCCCGTCGCGTCCGTGAGTTGTCCGTCTATTCCGAGATCGTCCCCTGCACGGAGCCCGTGGAGAAGCTGCTGGCCGCCGGTTACAAGGGAATCATTCTCTCGGGCGGCCCATCGAGCGTCTACGACGACGGTGCTCCGCTGCCCGACAAGCGCCTCTTCGAGGCCGGCATCCCCGTTCTCGGCATCTGTTACGGCATGCAGGCCATGGGGTTCCTCCTCGGTGGCGAGGTCGTGCCGGCGGAGCGGCGCGAATACGGTCCTGCCGACCTCCTGCTGGAAGGCGGTGGGGGGCTCTTGGACGGGATGCGGCCTTCGGTGGCCGGCCGCGTCCGGGTGTGGATGAGCCACGGGGATACCGTGATGAAGCCCCCCCGGGGCTTCGTGCGGCTCGGTTCCACCGACAACTGTCCCGTGGCGGCCATGGCGGATGCTGACCGCAGGCTCTACGGTGTCCAGTTCCACCCTGAAGTGGTGCACACAGCCCAGGGCAAGACGGTGCTCCGGAACTTTCTCACGGTATGCGACGCTAAGGGCGACTGGTCAATGGCCACCTTCATCGACACGGAGGTGGCGGCGATCCGGAAGACCGTGGGGCGGGACCGCGTCCTGTGTGCGCTCTCGGGAGGGGTGGACTCCTCGGTGGTCGCGGTCCTCCTCCACAAGGCCATAGGGGAGCAGCTGACCTGCCTCTTCGTGGACAACGGTGTCCTGAGACATGGCGAGGTCGAATCCGTCGTCGCCACCTTCAGGGATGCCTTCGAGGTCAATCTCATCCACGCGGATGCAAGTAAGCGGTTTCTTGCCCGCCTGCACGGCGTGACGGACCCGGAGACCAAGCGCAAGCGCATCGGGAACGAGTTCATCGCCGTCTTCGAGGAGGAGGCGCGGAAGCTCGGCGAGATCCCCTGGCTCGCGCAGGGCACACTCTACCCCGACGTCATCGAGTCGGTGTCCTTCAAGGGGCCCTCGGCCACGATCAAGACCCACCACAACGTGGGCGGGTTGCCTCCCGACATGAAGTTCAAGCTCATCGAGCCGCTGCGCGAGCTCTTCAAGGACGAGGTCAGGGAAGTGGGCCGCCTGCTTGGGCTGCCGCCGGAGATCATCTGGCGCCAGCCCTTCCCGGGGCCGGGGCTCGCGATTCGCGTGCTGGGCGAGGTGAGCGAAGAGCGCCTCGCCGTCGTCCGCGAGGCCGACGCGATCGTGCAGGACGAGGTCCGCCGCGCCGGGCTTGAACGCGAGGTCTGGCAGGCCTTTGCGGTCCTTCTGCCGGTGAGGACTGTCGGGGTCATGGGCGACTTCCGCACCTACGCGGAAGTCATCGCGCTCCGGGCGGTGACCAGCCAGGACGCCATGACGGCGGATTGGGCACGGCTGCCCTACGAGCTGCTCGCCCGTATTTCCTCGCGGATCATCAACGAGGTCAAGGGCGTCAACCGCGTCGTCTACGACATCTCCTCCAAGCCCCCCAGCACCATCGAATGGGAGTAGGAGACTTCGCAAAGGCCGGCGCACCGCGCGCCGACTTCGTTCACCTCCACGTCCACTCGGAGTACAGCCTTCTCGACGGCGCGGCCCAGATCGAGAAGGTCGAGCGGGTGGACGGGCAGGGGAAGAAGGAAAAGGACGTCGGTCTCATCGCGCGGGCCGCCGAGCTCGGCTTCCCGGCCCTCGCGCTGACGGACCACGGCAACCTGTTCGGCGCCATCGATTTCTACACGGCCTGCAAGAAGGCCGGCGTCAAGCCCATCGTCGGTTGCGAGCTGTACGTGGCGCCCGGCAGCCGCTTCGAGCGGTCGGGGCAGGACGGCGGCTACGAGGGGGCGAGCCACGCGACGGTGCTGGTCAGGAACGAGGCGGGCTACCGCAACCTGATCAGGCTCGTCTCCAAGGCCTACCTCGAGGGTTTCTACTACAAGCCGCGCGTGGACCGCGATCTGCTGGCCCAGCACGCCGAGGGGCTCCTTGTCCTCTCAGGCTGCCTGAACTCCGAGGTCAGCCGCCTGCTCTCGGCCGGGGACGACGCCAAGGCCCGCGAGACGGCCGGCTGGTACCAAGAGGTCTTCGGCAAGGACTTCTACTTTATGGAGATCCAGTCGCACGGAATAGAAGAGCAGGTGCGGGTGACCGAGGGCACGGTCCGCATCGCCAAGGAGCTGGGCGCGCCGCTCTGCGGCACCAACGATTCGCACTACGTCGACGCAGGCGCCGCGAAGGCCCACGAGGCGCTGCTCTGCATCCAGACGGGGTCGAGCATGAGCGACCCGAACCGGTGGCGCTTCTCGACCGAGGAGTTCTACCTCAAGTCCGCCGACGAGATGCGCGCCGTCTTCAAGGACCTGCCGGAAGCGTATCGCAATACCCTGGCCGTCGCCGAGCGCTGCGACCTCGAGCTTGTCTTCGGGCAGTTCCACCTGCCGAAGTACGACGTGCCCGCCGGTTACACGCTCGACTCCTATCTCGATCACCTGGCCTTCGAGGGACTCACGCGGCGCTACGGCGGATCTCCGGCCGGCGCCGTGGTGGAGCGGCTCCGCTACGAGCTCTCGGTCGTGTCCAAGATGGGCTTCTCGGGCTACTTCCTCGTCGTGTGGGACTTCATCGCCTTCGCGCGGCGCCAGGGTATCGCGGTCGGCCCCGGCCGCGGCTCGTCCGCGGGGTCGCTCGTCGCCTACTGTCTCGGCATCACCAACGTCGACCCGGTGGGCTACGGGCTCCTGTTCGAGCGCTTTCTCAACCCCGAGCGCGTCTCCATGCCCGACATGGACATTGATATTGCAGATGACCGTCGTGATGAAGTCATCCGCTACGTCGCGGAGCGCTACGGCGCGGATCGGGTCGCCCACATCATTACGTTCGGCACGATGGGCGCCAAGGCGGTGATCCGGGACGTCGCGCGGGTGATGGGGTTCTCCTTCGGCGAGGCCGATAGGATCGCGAAGCTGGTGCCGGCCTTCCCCCTCAACATCACTCTCGACGAGGCGCTCGAGAAGGTGCCGGCGCTGGCCGAGCAGGTCAAGCGCGACCCCCGCGTGGGAGAGCTCTGGGGCGTGGCGCGGACCCTCGAGGGGTGCACGCGGCACGCCTCAGTCCACGCCTCGGCCGTGGTCATCTCGGACGAGCCCCTGATGGAGCGGGTGCCGCTCTACAAAGACCCGAAGCGGCCCGAGCTGATCACGGGCTTCGCCATGGGCCCGATCGAGAAGCTCGGCCTGCTGAAGATGGACTTCCTCGGTCTCCGCACGCTCACGGTGATCGCGGATGCGGTTCGGCTCGTCAAGGAGTCCAAGGGCCTCCAGCTCGACCCCGAGGCGCTGCCCCTCGACGACGTGCGGGCCTACCAGATTCTCTCGGAGGCCAAGACCTTCGGGGTATTCCAGCTCGAGTCGGCGGGCATGCGGGACGCGCTCAAGAGCCTCAAGCCCACACGGATCCAGGACATCATCGCGATGGTCGCGCTCTACCGCCCCGGACCGATGGAGCTCATCCCTGAATTCATCGACCGCAAGCACGGGCGCAAGCCGATCACCTATGAACACCCGCTCATGGAGAAGCACCTCCAGGAAACGTACGGGATCATGGTCTACCAGGAGCAGGTCATGGGGCTCGCGGCCGAGCTCGCGGGCTTCTCCCTTGGCGAGGCCGACACGCTCCGGAAGGCCATGGGCAAGAAGGACCGCGAGCTCATGGCCGCGCAGAAGGCGAAGTTCCTCGTGGGCTGCCGCGCCAACGAGATCGACGGGCGCAAGGCCGAGCGGGTCTGGGATCTCATCGAGAAGTTCGCCGGCTACGGATTCAACAAGTCGCACGCGGCCTGCTATGGGCTCGTCGCCTACCAGACCGCCTACCTCAAGGCCAACCATCCCGTCGAGTTCATGGCCGCATTGCTCACGTCCGAAATGGAGAAGACGGACAAGATCGTCCAGTACATGGAGGAGTGCCGGAGCATGGGGCTGCGCGTCGAGGCCCCCGACGTCAATGTCTCCGGGGCGCGCTTCACCGTGGTGGGCGAGACGATCCCCTTCGGCCTGGCGGCCATCAAGAACGTCGGCGCCTTGGCCATCGAATCCATCGTCAAGACCCGGAATGAGGCGGGGCGCTTCTCATCGCTCGGCGGCTTTTGCGCCCGCGTCGATCTGAGGCTCGTGAATCGCCGAGTGCTGGAGAGCCTCATCAAGGCCGGCACGTTCGACTCGCTGGGCGGCACGCGGGCTGGGCTCCTCTCGGGCCTCGACCAGGCCATGGAAGCCGGCCAGCGCAGCCAGCGGGACCGCGACGAGGGGCAGGGCTCGCTCTTCGAAGGCCCGCTCTCCGAAGGATCATCCGGCGCGAAGGGGGCCGCCGCGGCCCCGCTCGCCGCCGTCGGGCAGGTGCCGGAGTGGCCGCGGGAAGAGCTGCTGGCGGCCGAGAAGGAGGTACTGGGCTTCTACCTAACCGGCCACCCACTCGACGACTACCGCGAGGTCGCGGCGCGCCTGAGAACCGTGTCGGCTTCCGAGCTGGCGACGCGCCCGGCCGCATCCCGGGTGCTCCTCTTGGGCCTGGTGGGCGCGCTGACGGAGAACGCGACCAAGAGCGGCAATCGCATGGCCTTCGCCACGCTGGAGCTGGTGGACGGTTCGGTGCCGCTGACGGTCTTCCCAGAGCCCTACCGCGCCTGCTCGGTCGCCTTGAGACACCGGGGCCCCGTATTGGTACGCGGCCGGATCGACGACAGCGACAAAGGGCGCGTGGTGCTGGCCGAGGAAGTCAAGCCGCTCGACGAGGTCACGATCGCCGCTGCGCGGGTTCCCGAGAACGGGGGCGTGGCGGCGCGCACCGCCTCGGACGCGGGGGCCTCAGACGGCAGTCGGGCCGAGGACGGGGCGCACACCTGCAGAATTCGCGTGTTGGCAGGTCCGGCTGGGCCTGATGCGATTCTCGCTTCAGTCCGCGGCATCTGCGAGGCGCACCCGGGGCCCACGCCGGTGTTCGTGCACGTGCTGCTGGTGGACCAGGAGGTGGTGGTGCGCGCCAAGGGGCTGTCGGTCGCGCCGGAGCCGGAGATGGTGGCGAAAATCGAAAGCCTGCTCGGGCCGGGCAGTATACTCGTTGAGTATGCCGGACGAGCTTGAGTTCGAGCGGCCGCTCCTGGAGCTCGAGAACCGTATCGCCGAGCTCCGCGCCTCGCACGACGCGCAGGCCGCGCGCGACGAGATCGGCCGTCTCGATGAGCGCCTGAAGCGCCTCCAGCAGAAGGTCTACCGCAGCCTGACCCCGTGGCAGCGGGCCCAGCTCGCCCGGCATCCGAAGCGGCCCCACACGCTCGATCTGTTCCGCCTTCTCCTCGAGGATTTCGTCGAGCTGCACGGAGACCGCGTGTTCGGCGACGACAAGGCCATCGTGGGCGGCCTCGCGCGCTTCGAGGGCGACCCGGTCGTGGCCATCGGCCATCAGAAGGGGCGCGACACCCGGGAGAACATCGCGCGCAACTTCGGCATGCCGCACCCGGAAGGGTACCGCAAGGCCCTGCGCCTCATGGAGCTCGGTGCCAAGTTCCGCAAGCCCATCATCACGTTCATCGACACGCCCGGCGCCTACCCGGGGCTCGGCGCGGAAGAGCGCGGCCAGGCCGAAGCCATCGCGCGCAACTTGAGAGAGATGGCCGGCTTGGGCACGCCCATCGTCTGCGTCGTGACGGGGGAAGGGGGCAGCGGCGGAGCCCTTGCCATCGGCGTGGCGAATCGCGTCCTGATGCTCGAGCACGCGATCTACTCCGTCATCTCCCCCGAGGGGTGCGCGGCCATCCTCTGGGGCGAGTCCGCGAAAGCGCCCGAGGCCGCGGAGCTCATGCGCATCACGGCGCCGGACCTGTTGAGACTCGGCGTCATCGACGGCATCGTGCCCGAGCCGACCGGCGGCGCCCACCGGAACTGGGAGGAGACGGCCGAGAACCTCCGCGGACCGCTCCGGGACGCCCTCTGGGAGCTGCGCTCGCGGTCCCCGGAGGAGCTGGTCGCCGAGCGCTACGAGAAGTTCCGCAAGATCGGCGTGTTCGAGGAGAGCGCCTGACCGCCGGCAACCGCTGTTTGACAGGCTCCGGGGCCGATGCTAACGTAAGTGCCGATCTTTTATGCCAAAACTCCACCTGATTACCTACGGCTGCCAGATGAACGAGTACGACTCCGAGCTCGTCGCGGGTCTGCTCAAGCGTGAGCGCTACGAGCTCACCCTGGTGGCTGAGGAAGCCGACCTTATCCTGCTCAACACGTGCGCGATCCGCGAGAAGGCGGAGGACAAGGTGTTCTCGCGTCTGGGGCAGCTCCGAACGCTGAAGCAGCAGCGGCCCGAGATCCTGATCGGCGTGATGGGCTGCATGGCGCAGCTCCGGCAGGGGAAGATCCTGGAGCGCGCGCCCCAGGTAGATCTAGTATTCGGCTCCGCCGCGGTCGGGCGTGTCGGCGAGCTGGTCGAGCGGGCACGGGCGGCGGGCGCGCCGATCGTGGAAGTTCGCGAGGCGCCGCTGGTCAAGCTGACCGCGAAGCCCGACCGCCCGGGGCAGCTCAAGGCCTTCGTCACGGTGATGGAGGGGTGCGAGAAATTCTGCACCTTCTGCGTCGTACCGGTGACGCGAGGGCGCGAGCGCAGCCATCCGCCGGAAGCCGTCCTGGCGGAGGTGCGCGAGCTGGCGGCGGCGGGGGTACGCGAGGTGACTCTCCTCGGGCAGACGGTCAACGCCTATGGCCGGGATCTCACCCCGGCAACCGACCTGGCGGCGCTCCTCACGCTGATCGACGAGATCGAAGGCATCGAGCGCATCCGCTTCACCACTTCGAACCCTTACAATCTCACCACCCGTCTCATCCGCGCCATCCGCGACGTTCCGAAGGTGGTCGAGTACCTGCACCTGCCTCTCCAGTCGGGCTCAGATGAAGTCCTCAAGCGCATGAACCGCGGCTACACCGCCGCGCGCTACCTGGAGCTGATCGCGGAAGTCGCGGAGACGGTACCCGGCATCGCGCTCTCGACCGATCTCATCGTGGGGTTCCCCGGTGAGACGGACCAGGACTTCGAGCGGACGGTCGACGTCGTCGCGCGCGTCCGGTACGATAATGTCTTTGCTTTCCGCTACTCCCGGCGCCCCGGCACGGTCGCCGCCGAGATGAGCGACCAGGTGCCGGACGAGGTTAAGGCGGGCCGGAATGCGCGCATTCTCGAGGTCGCGGCCCGTGTCGGTGCCGAACGCAGCCGGGCGCTCGAGGGCCGGGTGCGCCCTGTGCTGGTGGACGGCCGCTCCCGCAAGGACCCGGGCGAGCTGACGGGACGCACCCGGTGCAATCGCGTGGTCAACTTCGACGCCCACGGTCTCGACCTTCTGGGCACCGTGGTGCCCGTGCTCGTCACCCGGGCGCTGCCGCACAGCCTCCGCGGCGAGCTGGCCGGGGCCGGCGCCCCCGGGGCCGCCCCCGCCACCAGCCAAGGCCGCGTGCTCGTGGCGGCGGTCTAGGGGAGGGGACACGCCCATGTGGCTCGAGATGAAGGTCAAGGGGCTGGCGCTGGACCCTCTCTCCAACATGCCGATCATCATCCTGCGCGACGAGGAGGAGAAGCGCTCGCTGCCCATCTGGGTCGGGCTCTTCGAGGCCAACGCCATCGCGCTCGAGCTCGAGAAGATCTCGACGGCGCGGCCCATGACCCACGACCTGATCAAGAACATCCTCGAGGCGTTCGACGCCCGCGTGGTCAAGGTCGAGGTCAACGATCTCCGGGAGAACACCTTCTTCGCGGTCATCCACTTCCGGCTGGGATCGGCCGAGATCACCGTGGACTCGCGCCCGTCCGACGCCATCGCGCTCGCGCTCAGGGTGTCGGCTCCGATCTTCGTGGACGAGGACGTCGTGGCCAAAGCCAAGAACGTCGAGGTCGCCAAGGAGCAGGAGCTCGGCGGCAGCAAGAGCGACGACCAGGCGAAGATCAAGGAATGGCTCGATTCCATCAAGCCGGGAGACTTCGGCAAGATCGAGCGCGGCCCCGACCCCAACGCCCCGGATGAGTAGCGAATGCGCATCGGCCTGTTCACGAACAACTACCTGCCGTTCCGCGGGGGTGTCACCACCGCGGTAGAGACGCTGCGGCAGGGGCTCGAGGCGCAGGGACATCGGGCCTGGGTCTTCGCGCCGGCGGCGAGCGCACCCCACGACGATCCCGCCTTTGTCTTCCGCTACCCCTCGGTTCCCGCGCCCACCTATCCGGGTTTTGCCCTGCCGCTGCCCTTCTCGAGGCGCTGGAGCCGCACGGCGCTGGAGCTCGACCTCGACATCTTCCACGCCCAGCATCCGTTCCTCCTCGGCGTGACGGCCCGTCGACTCGCTCGCTTCCAAGGCCGCCCGCTCGTCTTCACCTACCATACCCGCTACGAGAAGTACGCCCACTACGTGCCGCTCCCGGAGCCCCTGGTCGCCTCGCTCGCGGTCAGACTCGCCTCCCGCTTCGCCGGCTCTGCGGATCTCGTGATCGCCCCCTCGGCCCGGATCGCCGAGGGTCTCGCCGACCTCGGTGTTCGTGCTCCGATCGCGGTAATTCCCACCGGCGTGCCGCTCGATCTGTTCCGTCCGGGTGATCGGGGGGAGGCGAGGCGAGCTCTCGCCCTGGACGAGGACGTGCCGCTGTGCCTCTACGTCGGCCGCCTCGATCGCGAAAAGAGCGTGGAGCGCGTGATCGACGCCTTCGGCTCCATCGCCCTGGCCGTGTCGGGGGCGCGGCTTCTCCTCGTGGGACAGGGAAGCCACGAGCCGGCCCTCAAGCGCCTCGCCGCGGCAAGCCCTGCGCGTGACGCCATCCATTTTGCCGGCTCGGTCGCCCGGGAAGAGCTGCCGCCGTACTACCAGGCGGCCGACCTCTTCCTCTTCTCCTCGGAGACCGAGACCCAGGGTCTCGTGCTGGCCGAGGCGCACGCCTGTGGGCTGCCCGCCGTCGCGGTCCGCGCCTCGGGTGTCGACGAGGTCGTGAGGGACGGAGAGACCGGGCTTCTGACGAAGGCCGATGTCGAAGAGTTGGCCGACGCGGCCATCGGGCTCCTGCTGGACGCTCCCCGGCGGAGCGCCATGGCGCTCGCCGCGTACGCTCTCGCGGCAAGGGATTTCTCCGCGCCGCGCCAGGTCGAGGCCATGGCTGAACACTACCGGCGTCTCCTGGGCGGTCCTGCGTGATCCCGGCGGGCGTGTCCGGGCGATGCCTCCGAGCCGCGTTCCAGCCCGCGTGGGATCCTGGGGCCGGGGATGCGGGGCGGCGCGGGTTCATGGCGCCCGATCCCCGGGCGCGGACGCTACTGCGGGTGCTGGTCTCGTACCCGGAGGTGCGCTACGTCCTCCCGGACCGCGTGGGACTGGAGGCCGCGGCAGACGTCCGCCTAGTTGAAACCTTGATGCGCTTCCTGGGGCGCCAGGAATGGCTTCTCACGCGCGTGACGTCTTCCCCGTGAGACTGGGCCCGTGATCTGGAACCCGACGGGTGCCGCGCAGATCGTCAAGAACGAGCACCGGCACGCGGCCGATGAGAACGGCTCCGTCCAGTGATCTCACCCCCAGAGGATTCCTCCGTCCCGGCGGAGATCAGGGCCGGGATCGAGGCCGACCCCTGGACCCGGGCACTCGGCATACAGATCCTGGCCCTGGGGCGCGGGTTCTGCCGGGTCGGGCTGACCGTCCAGCCCCATATGGTCAACTTCCAAGGCTATCCCCACGGCGGTGTCATCTTCTCTCTGGCGGACACCGCCTTCGGCGCAGCCTGCAACTCCCACGGCAAGACCGCCGTGGCTCTCAACATGACCATCAGCTTCCTGACTGCCGTGCCGGCCGGCTCACGGCTCGTCGCGGAAGCCCGGGAGATCAAGCAGGGCAGACGGGCAGGCTTCTACCAGGTGAGCGTGACAAGCGGGAAGGGAGCGTTGGTAGCGCAGGTCCACTGCGTGGCGCATACGGTACCGCCGGCTGCGGCGCCGGCAACAGAGTGATTGACATAATACTTCTTATCAGACATTCGCGGCAGCTGCGGATCTCGCAGGTGCCGCGCATCGGTCAGGGCTTGGCTGGCGATTGAAGGCTCGCTACGCGAGAGCGGATCTCCTCTGCGCGGCGAGTGTCGGGGAGATCTTTGAGCAGACGCTGATACGTCTCCACGGCTGCGGCCCGCTTGCCCCCGAGCTCCTGAACGCGGGCGGCGTCGACCATGGCCTCCTCGTAGAGGAAGTCCTTAGGCTTCGCACCGCTAATCGTTGATAGGTATGCCTTCTCGGCCGCGTCATAGTTCTTCTCGGCCTCCCAGCAGTAGCCGATATCGAGGGCGGCCAGCGCTGCCAGGCTGCTGGAGCCGGCCTTGGCGCGGGCAAGCTCGAAGCTCGAGCGGGCCTGCGGGTACTGCGCGGCGCCGAAGCGGAGGCTTCCCAGGAGATACGCGGCTTGAGCGACCGAGGACAGGCGCGGATAATCCGCGATGACTCCCTGGAGGGCCTTCTCGGCACGCTCGCGGGCGTCGGCCCCGGCACTGGGAGCCGCTTGTGCCTGGGCCACGAGGATCCGCGCCTGGGCGAACGCCATGCCCCCTTGGGACTCGTAGCGGTTCTTCCAAGCCGCCCAGCCCGCCCACCCGAGACCCACGACTATGACGGCGCCCAGACCACGGACGACCCAGCGAGCCCAGGGCTGCTCCCGGAGCCAATCGAGAACGTTCATCGGGGGTTCTCGTCGTCGGCCAGGCCCGGGTCACTGGCGCGCGCGGACTCCGCGCGGTCGAGCCAGATCTCGCCTTTGACAGAAGATCCCTCGGCGGCCGAGAAGCTGCCGGCCTTGAGGGTGCCGGTCAGCACGCCGGTGGGAAGGATGTCGAGGTGCGTGCTGGCCGAAAGGTTCCCGCGCACCTTGCCCGCGATGACAATCGAGGCCGCGTTGATATTGGCGTCGACCTGGGCCTCCTCCGACACGATCACGCGGCCCGACACGTCGATCTCACCCTCGAAGCGCCCGTAGATGTGGAAATCCCCTTCACCTGTAATCTCGCCCCGGAGCGCCAGCCCGCCGCCGAGGACCGCCCGGCCGGGGTCGATAGTCGCTCCGACCTGTGAGGCTCCGATGGATCGAGGCGCGGCCTCTTCAGGCGAGCCCGCGAAGCCCAGGAAGCGCCACAGCCCGCCTATGCCGCCCGAACGCCCGGAAGGAGCCATGGGGCTAGTCTAAGTCGGGCGGCAGCCCAACCTCAAGGAGCTTCTGATCGTAGTAGGCGATCTCGGGCTCGCCGCGGGCCCAGAGTGACAGCGGCGGGGCGCTGGCCTCAGCGGCAGTCGGTGTAGGCCGAGGAGCCGATGTGGTAGGTGTAACAGCGCAGGGCTGGCGCCGGCGGCGGCACCAGTTCCCCCTTCTTCCCGCGGGGCGCGCCCAAGCGAGGGGCCGGTACGGGAGCGCACTCAGCATGCGTGTCAGAACCGACGGTGTAGGTGTGACAGGTGACCGCCGAACCTTGCGGCGCGGAAGCGGGCGGTGCACAGGCGGTATGTGTGTCGGGACCCGTCGAGTAGTTGGTGCAGTACGCGGGTGAGTCGGCGCCGGTCCCGCCGGCCGGCTCCGCGCTCCCCTCCCTTGCCCTCGACGCCGCGCAGACCATGACGAGGGCGGCAAGCGTCGGGGCCGAGAGGAGCCGGCTCACGGAGCCGACTCGTCACGCACGCCGTGCCCCTCGGGCCTTTCCGACTCAGCCCTGCTGGAGCGCTCTCGCCTCTCCCGTCTGGTGAGCTGCCAGGCCATGAGGCCGACGACGAGACTGATGATGATCCAGCCCGCTGTGTCGAGGTTGACGATGAGCCAGCCCACCAGGCTCAGCGCGGCGAGGAGCCAGAGAAGAGAAGCGTAGCGCGACGCGAGCTTTTTCACCGCCTCGGCTCCTCTCCCATCCTCATCCCCCCTCGAAACTGGCCTCCCGAAACCAGCCTCCTCAAAATGTTACCCCCGGAGTGGGCTGACCGAAGCCACCCGGTGCTATTCTCCGCGACAGGGAGGCCCGCAGCGTGACCAGGGCTCAGTGTAACATCGCCTCAGCCATGGCCGAAACCGAGCTGCGTACCTCGCGTTCCCGGGCCGCGCGCAACTCCGTCACGTTGGAGGAGTACAGACCCTCGCGACGCAGGAGCGCCCCCACCACGCCCGGCGGTCCACCCGGTGCGTCATAGACGATACTCAGCAGATCACCTCTGGCCGTAAAGTTACTCGCCCGCGCGCATCGCACCCGCACCCTAAGCTCGCCGCTCCCCGCTGTACTCACATAGTCGGTGAGGCTCCCGCTTGGCGTGAGATCGTTGACCGCTACCTCCGTCGTGCCCACGCTGCGCGAGTCAAGCTGTACCCACGTACTGCTGGTCCACCGCCAAATAGCGATGGCTTGTGTGCATCTTCTGGAATTCTTACCTTTGTAGTTCACCCGCAAGTTCGTAAGCGTGCTCGCCACCCCGGTAAAGGAACCGTACCAGGCCGCGGTGCGTGACCCACGGCTCTTCGAATACACCTCATAATAAACGTCGTCGTCGCTGGCAAGAGACGCCGCGCTGCCGCTATTCCACGTACCTGCCAAGATAGGGGCGTTAGTAGGGAAGGCGGTGATTCTGGTTGAGTACGTGGCGGTGTAGGTCACCGGAACCGCCCCGGCAGTGATGTTGTGGGTTTGAGTACCTCCATCCGACCAGGACACGAA